>CAUUCN010000015.1:0-25769 GCA_963543945.1 uncultured Candidatus Saccharibacteria bacterium | reverse complement strand
GCGCTGAAAGCATATTAAGCGCGAAGCCCACTCCAAGATTAGAATTCCCTATGAGCTCCCAGAGAGAAGATCTGGTTGATAGGTGCAAGATGGAAGTATCGTAAGATATGGAGTCGAAGCATACTAATAGAGCCATCGCCTTTTTATGTTCAAACTATTCATTTTGTCTAGACGAGATGGATAGTTTGATAGACTTAGCTAGTAATCGGTGCTTGATGCACCGCAAGTCACATTTAATTTTTACACCTCATGGACATCAATATTCGCATTAAAATGCGCCATTGGTGCCCATAGCGCTGGGGAAATACCTGTTTACATTCCGAACACAGAAGTCAAGCCCAGTAGCGGCGATAATACTGCAACAGCGGGAAGATAGCAAGGTGCCAAATTATATAGAGTAGCCACCCTAACGGGTGGCTTTCTGTTTTTTTCTGACAAAAATTATTAAATCCATTTCGTTTATGGTAAAATAATACATATGCAAGGCCAAAAATCACAAGGTGCTAACCCTGCGGGGGGGGGTGGTTTAAATGGGGATTAAAGTTCCTCGGATTATTTTTGGCTTTGATTTTCTCTTCCAATTTAGTTTTTAGTAATAATACTTTTGCTTTATTCACCCCGACACTTTCGGCTTCAGTGGATCAAGTGAATCTACAAGTAAACGGCAATCAGGTGATAAATTCAGTCTCGCAAACTTCAGAGTTACCGATTCAAGTCACGGTAAATACGAATAATAGAACTGGCTATACCGCTACTTTAAGTACTGAAACGAACGAAACTGCCTTAGTAAATACTGCGTCTACAAGTGGGGCGAAAATTGAGTCAATCGATGCCAATAAGACGCTGATGAATTTCTCCGGAAATACTTGGGGAATTTTCAGTCCTTCAAGTGGAAATTACCAGCCGATCCCGAGCTTTTCGAATTCGGCAAATCTTTTTAGTACCACTACAAAAACTTCAGGTAACGAAGGTTTTAGTTTTAAGGTAGGGATGAAGTTATCTGAAAATCTTGAAAGTGGAAATTATACTAACAAATTAGTGGTTTCGATCGTTTCTAATCCGTATGAACGAAGGGCGGTGATGACGACCGGTAAAGATTTTAATCGAAAAATAGATTCCATTATTACTAGTTTAAGTAATGACGATGGCTGGGGAAATAAAGAAAGTGTAAGTCACATTCTTAGAAGTACCGTACCGATCAGCAATGTTCCGTCCAGTGCGATAAATGTCGAGCATGATGAATATTCGGATTATCCAATTAAAGTTTGGTATGACACGGCGAGTAAAACGGTGTTTTATTGGACTGAGGCGGATAAAATCTTTTTAAACAAAGATAGTAAATATCTGTTCAGAGGTTTTACGAAGGTCGAAGATATCGATATTATAAATTTTGATTCATCAGAAGTAGAAGATATGGCATACTTTTTCTACAAGATGAATAATTTACAATCATTAGATTTGTCTAAATTCAGTACAGAAAAGGTTGCTGATATGACTGGCATGTTTGCCTACGCGGAAAACCTTAAAAAGCTCAACCTTTCTAACTTTGACACTTCGAAAGTTACTTCGATGAGCGCAATGTTCCATACTATGACCAAGTTAAATGAATTAAATATTGCATCTTTTAATACTAAAAATGTAACAAATATGAGCGGAATGTTCTATGATATGAGCGGAATGACGGCGCTCAATCTTTCTAATTTTGACACATCTAAGGTTACTAGTATGACGGAAATGTTTTCTGGCGCTAGCTCATTAACGTCATTGAATGTATCTAACTTTAATACTAGTGATGTTACAAATATGGCATCAATGTTTGCGAAAACTTCTAAGCTAATGAACCTTAATTTAGCTAGTTTTAATACGGAGAAGGTTAGAAATATGAGCGGAATGTTTTATGGTTCTGATAATTTAATTAGTTTAGATCTCTCTAATTTTAACACTAAAAATGTAACCAATATGAGCTACATGTTTTTTGGTATGGATGGAATCACTACAATAAATGCTGTAAATTTTGATACGCAAAATGTCGAAGATATGAGTTATTTATTTGGTACGGAGACCGGATCAATAGATCATTTAACCACTATCTATGTGAATAATAATTTCAATACAGATAAATTACTGCATGACGATAATATTTTTATGAATCGATATCAGCTTCGCGGTGGCGCCGGCTCCTTCCTTTCTAATCCATCTACGGCTGATAAATCTTGGCTTCGTATCGACGACCCAACTCATGGCCGCCCAGGCTATTTCACCAGAAAGCCGTAATTGATTAGTTTTGTAGTAACTTAGCTAATTTGGCGCGAAGACCAGTATCTTCCTCTTCGCTATTTAGTGTATCTACTGTCACGCGCAGTAGTCCGAAAGCCGTAATAAAAGAATAATCCAAATCAATTTCCGTGGCATTTTGAATATTCGGAATATCTACATCGTCCAGTAGATGAATCACGGGGCGTCTTGCGAACGGTAATTCTTCATACCAATCCGAAGTCGCCAATGCTTCTTGTAAGGTAGAAAGTCCGGCGCCACCACCACAAAGAAGAATCTTATTTGGTAAAGCCTCGAGCAAAGAAAAATCAGATAAGGCTAGCCCTACGCCAGAAACCCAAACTTCGGTATTATCCGCGATGGCTTTTTCCACTTTTTTCATACGATCCGGCACATTCAAAATATTTTGCACTTCGTTCATACGTTCTGCATCAGAAACCGTCAAGGTTTTCAGCGCATGTAGGCCGTTAGAAAGTAGCCCACTATATTGGATTTTCACTAATTCCGCGGTGTCAAAATCGAGACCCACCCTACTAGCTACCTGATGCGTGAAGCTGCGACCACCGATGCCGAACATCTTAGTCCCCTCCACTCCACCATTATCCACTACGGCAATATCGGTCGTACCACCACCAATATCCATCACGATGGCCGAGAGATTAGAATCGAGATTGTTGCCAAGGCAGGCGCGACAAACCGCAAAAGGCTCTACTGCCACGGCCACTAAATCAAGGTTTAATTCGGCACAGACTTTTTCAATCGCCGAAATATGCACTAATGGTGCAAACGCGGTGTAAAATTGCAAAACCAATTCTGAGCCCTTAAAGCCAATCGGATTACTTACTTTGTACCCGTCAATCGAAAGGGAAACAATCGCCGAATTAATCAGGCGGACTTCCACGTCTGGGTTGTCGGTTTCTAGTGCGACTTCTTCACGAGCCTGCTCTTCGGCCTTATCTTGTACGCGTTTAATAATTAATTGCATTTCTTGATCAGAAATTGGCTTATTGCCATCTTTACGACGGTAGCGCACCGTCTTCGTATTGCCCTTAATTAATTCGCCAGCAATGCCTACCGAACAGGTTCTGGCTACTACTCCAGCCATGTTTTCTGCGCGTGATAAAGCCTTTTCGCAGGCAGTAATCACTGCTGGAATATCCGCAATCGCCCCCGCGTACATATTGCCCATCGCCTGGTGTTCTTTGCCGACACCGCGAATAATTAATTTATCACCTTCCTGACGTTCGGCAATCACCGCCTTGATATATTCGGTACCAATATCTAGCGCGAGAAGCGTTTCCGGCATTTCATTCTCATTCTTCAGGCCATGTGGAATATTCATAAAAATCTCGTTTACTTTTCCTAATTATAACACATTAAGCATAATTACTATTTCACGTCAAAAAAGTTTGTGCTAAAATTAAATTACTATGCCAATCATCACAAATCTCTTCCCAGATATTTTTCTGGTGTCGCGTCAAAAAAACATTCAGAAATTCTGCGCAGCGCTCTGTCTTGGCTTGGCTTTTAATTTGTTAATGATTACGCAAAATACTTCCGCTTTTACCCCAAGGCTCAGTGTTTCAATCGATCAAACCCAAATTTCTAACATCGATGGTACCGATATCATCTTCGGCTCGAACCTTGATCGCAGTTCGAGTGTGCCATTTTCGATCAATGTGAACACCAATAATCGTACTGGCTACAAAGTTTTTATCTCATCTAAGGACGAAAATACCGCACTAAAATCTGGTGGCCTCCGTATTAATTCCATCGGTCAATCCGAATCACTGAATAACTTCCAAGATAATGAATGGGGTATTTCCGCTCTCGGCACCACTGGTAGTTACTTGCCAGTTTCTCCTGCCTCGAATCCATACAAGCTAAAGGAGTCCGATACTCATGCCAAGCAGGGTGATAATATCAATCTTTCTGTTGGATTGAAGCTCTCTGGTGCTCTTCAGCCGGGTGTTTACCAAAACCAACTAGTTGTATCTGTGATTACTAATCCGCTTGATAATATTACTCGTCTCGCTCCTGGCCCAAATATTCAGGCCGCCATGAGTGAATTAACTAATGGTCATCTCGAAGAAGTTACCTCTGTCAAATGGCAGGGTCCTGCATCCTTACCAACCCTCACCGCCGCTAAGCCTACATATGAAGATTTTGGCTACAAAAATGTCTCGCTCGATGACACCTATGATCCGATTTACCTCTATTATGACCAGGCCACTAAGTCCATGATTTTTCAGTCCACCCCGGCCGTGATCGATGTCTATCTCAATAAAGATAGCTCTGAGATGTTTAATAATCTAACAAAGATGACTTCGATTGATTTGTCTCATTTTGATTCTCGCGAAGTGGAAACTTTTGCTGATTTCTTAATGAATGCTGAAAGTCTTGCTTCTGTTGATGTTTCGCATTTTGATGTGCGCAAAGTTAAGGATTTTCAGGGAATGTTCTATGCTAATTCATCACTCACTTCCCTAGACTTAACCAGTTTTCATACCGATTCCGCTACTAATTTCTATCAAATGTTCTTCTTGTGTAGCCAAGTTTCCGATCTGAAAATTCCAAATTTCAAAACCGGTAAAGTTACTCACTTTGAGTCAATGTTTGGTTCGATGGATGCTCTGGAATCACTTAATCTCACGCATTTTGATGTGAGCAGTGGCGAAAATTTTGATTTTATGTTTGCCGGCAACGCTGCAATGACTAATCTAAATATTAGTAACTGGTATACGCCGAAGGCTAAAGACATGAATAGCATGTTCTATATGATGTATGCACTTCCTCATCTTGATATTTCACATTTTGACACTTCGAATGTCACGAATATGGATAGCATGTTCTATGAAATGAATGCCCTTGAAGAGCTTAATGTAAGTCATTTCCGTACTAGCAATGTGACGAAGATGGGTTCAATGTTTTATAACGTTAGTAATGTACGTGATCTGGATGTTTCAAATTTTGACACCAGTAATGTAGAAGATATGCAGGCGATGTTCTATGGTATGGAATCTGTCGAGCATCTCAATCTTTCTAATTTTGATACCAGAAAAGTCAAGAATATGACCCGTATGTTCCGCAGTATTAATGCTATTTCTGAGCTTGATCTCTCTAACTTCGATACCAGAAACGTCACCTTGATGCGATCAATGTTTAATGACAATAAAAAGCTTTCGAAAATTATTTTCAGTAAGAAATTTGATACCTCGAACGTAGTAGACATGCAATATATGTTCGGTAGTATGTGTGCTTACAAAGAACTTGATCTCACCACCGCCAACTTTAAGACTTCCAAAGTCGGACACTTCGATTTTATGTTTGAAAACACTCGCTGTACAACGCCAGCACTAGAAAAAATTTACGTCGAAGAGGATTTTGACATTACCGCAACTAAAGATCCTTCTGTAGCCTTCAATCCGGCTTATAATAAATATATTTTCACCAATCAAACCTTGCTACGTGGTGGAAATGGTGGCTACTGGACCAACCCAGCCGATGCTAACCTCGATGGTTTGCGCATCGATCAGCCAGGACGCAAGGGTTACTTCACTTTGAAGACTCCATAATTACTTAAAAACTAATTAAAACTCAAAAAACTTATGTTAAAATGGACAAAGTTTATGTTTAGAAAAATTATTGAAAAATCTAAAACTCAAATTATCCGTACTATACTTTTGACTTTATTCGTGGCACTAACTTTTAATGCTTTCTTTTTCACAAAAAATACAGAAGCCTTGCGCGTACCTGCTCTCGCGGTTTCTATTAATTCAACTCCACGAATTAATGGCACTGCGATTATTAATTCTGCTACTCAAACAGCGACATGTTTAGTGGGTGTTACAGTATACTCTGATAATCTTACTGGTTATCAAGCGACTATGAGTACAGAAGGTAACGAAACTGCTATGACTAGTGTTACTAATGCCGATCGTATCGAATCTATTAACCAGAATACATCACTAGCAAATTTTCCGATCAATACCTGGGGTATTAGATTGGAGGATTATGGTGATTTTGTTCCTATCCCTCCAGCTTCCGCACCAATGACACTTGCTCTGTTGGGTTCCAAATCAGTAACTAATAGGGATATATATCAGGTGAACGTAGGGTTGAAGTTAGCTTCTAATATTTCTAGTGGTCAATACACCAATAGTCTTGTGGTTTCCGTAGTTACGCATGATTATCCACCTAGAGCATTAGCCCTCCCAAGTCTCTATTGGCGTAATGCCATGAAGGATACTTCTGGCGGTCTTGATAAAATTAAGCATTTTGCTCGTAGTGTGACACCACCAACGGCTGGCGATAATCCGGTGCATCTTGAAGATGACGGTACTTCGGATACAGAAATTCTCGGTTGGTTCGACCCAGCTGTTGAAACTTTTTATTATTATAGTATTGCCGATAAAGTGGAGCTGAATTACGACAGTTCCTACATGTTCCTTGACTTTACTAATCTGGCCGATATCGACCTCTCTGGACTTGACACTCGCTCAGTTATCAATATGCAGGGGATGTTCAGAAACACTGGTCTCACTAGTTTGGACCTCTCCAGTTTCGATACTGAAAACGTCACCGATATGTCCGGTATGTTCTATGATGTGAAGAATCTGACGAATCTCGACCTCACACATCTTAACACTAGTAATGTCACCGATATGCATTACATGTTCACAAATATGAGTAGTCTCACCTCACTTAATCTCTCACATATGAATACTTCTAAAGTGACTAATATGACCGGTATGTTCTGGGGCGTGAAAAACTTACCAACTCTCGATCTTTCCAAGTTTGACACCAGAAATGTGACAGATATGTCGCAAATGTTCCTTTATGCCGAAAAAATTACCAATCTCGATCTATCTTCCCTTGATACTTCCAAAGTTACTAAGATGTTCGATATGTTTAACTGCATGAAGTCACTCACCAACCTTAAATTTAGTAAGAAATTCAATACCGGTCAGGTGCAAAATATGCAAGGCATGTTTGCTAATCTGATGAATATTCAAGAGATTGATCTTTCGCAGGCCGACTTCGACACCTCGAATGTGACAAATTTCTATGGTATGTTTGCTTATTATTTGCACACGACCGCCCCATCCAAACTCCAGCGCATCTATGTCGAAGCTGGTAAGGACTTTAATACATCGAAGGCTGCTCCGACCAACTATGCCCAGAATATTAATTCACAAATCTTTAACGATCAATTATTGCTTCGCGGCGGTAATGGTTCTTATACACCAAATCCAGCCTATGCCGACCTTTCTTGGCTTCGTATCGACCGTGGTGTCGCGCAACCTGGTTATTTTACCGCCAAGTAATTTGACAAACTTATTATCTTCGCTATAATAGAAATATATACTTTTAATATCCGGCCGCAAGGTCGGATATTTTAGACTAAAAGAAAGGAAAATATGGAAGGCTTAGACCTTAAACAGATGTCTCAGATGGTGAAAGTTATCGCCGAAGAGAAGAATCTCCCAGAAGAAACTGTTTTGAATATTATTGAAACTGCCATTGCCGCCGCTTGGCGTAAAGAAGAAGGTGAAAAGGACATGAATGTTCGCGCCGTACTTAACCGTGAAACTGGTAGCGCCACGGTTTTCATCGCTAAAGAAGTCATTGAAGATGGTTTGGCTTATAATCCAGCCACCGAAATTCCAGAAGGTGAAGCTGAAGGTAAGGCTATCGGTGAAACTTTTGAAGAATCTCATCCAGTTACTAAGTTTGGCCGTGTCGCTTCCATGACCGCCAAGCAGGTAATTATGCAGCGCCTTCGCGAAGCTGAACACGAAGCCATCCTTTCTATCTTTGAAGATAAAATCGGTAGCATCATGACCGGTATGGTGGCTCGCGTCGAACGCAATATCGTACGTATTGATTTTGGTCGTACCACTGGTATTATGCTCAAGTCTGACCAAATCGACGGCGAGTATTACCAAGTCGGTTCCCGCATTAAGGTTTTGATCAAGACTATCGAACGCAATGAGCGCGGCGCTCAACTTCTAGCTAGCCGTAGCTCTGCTGATTTCATTAAGCAACTCTTTGTTCAGGAAGTCCCTGAAATCGAAACCGGTGTGGTCGAAATTCGTGCCATCGCTCGTGAAGCTGGTCGTCGCACCAAGATTGCCGTCACTAGTACGGTTCCAGGTGTTGACCCGGTCGGCACCTTCGTCGGTGGCCGTGGTGTGCGTGTCCAAGCCGTGATGAATGAAATTGGTGATCGCGAAAAAATCGACATCATCAACTGGAGTGAAAATCTTTCTGAATTCATCCGTGAGGCTCTGAGTCCGGCTGAAATTACTCGTGTCGAAATCGAAGATAAGCGTGCCAAGGTTTATGTCACCGAAGATCAGCAATCTGTCGCCATTGGTCGCCAAGGTCAAAACGTCCGTCTCGCTTCTATGCTCACCGGCATTGAGCTTGATATTGAGCTAGCTGAAGCACCAAAAAAGAAGAAGCGTGCCAATGTGGAAGATTCTTTGCTTTCTGCCTTGCAAGAAAACGAATCGGAAGCGGAAACCGTGGCTGCTGAAGAAGCTGAGGAATCTGCTGAAGCTGAAGCTGCTGCTGAAAACGAAGAAGCTGCTGACGCAGAATAGAAACTCGTATCAGCTTAACGTCGAAAAGACTCCCATTTGGGGGTCTTTTTATGCTCTAGAAATAAACTTACTATTTTAAAACCCTAGAGTCTAAGAAAAGCTTTAAATAAAAAAATAAACCCCGCAGGGTTTATTTTTTAGCGAACTTCTACGCGGACGCGTGGTAATGAGCGACCAGAGAAGTGGGTTTTCTTGGTTTTCACAAAAGTGACAACACCATCTTTTGCAGCATGAATGGTGAAATTGCGGGACATGTAAGTACCTTCACCAGCAATTTTGGTGCTTCCGGTTTGGCGAACTAAAACTTCACCGTTGCGGACTTTTTGGCCACCAAAACGCTTCACGCCAAGACGTTGACCAGCATTGTTGTGGATATTTTTCGCGGTACCACCGGCTTTAACATGTGACATTTTTTGCCTTACTCTTTCTTAATACTATTATTTCTCGAGCCACAATCTGCCCTTCACGATAATAAATCATGTCAGACTGACTCAAGCCTTGAAACTTTGCTAAATTATAACCCATATCTGTAATTTCGTCAATAATTGAAAGTCTTGAGTAGTGACCATCTTCACGTAGCCAAGCTGGCACCGCGATTACCACAGGGGTATCATCCTCAATCTGCTTAGCTAGGTTCTTTAAAAAGCCGAGAATAATCCGCTTGCAGTTCTGTTTTTCATCTTTTAATCTAATCTCGACTGGCGGTTTTGACATCGGGGAACCGAGGAAACACTCACAAGCCACTAGGCCAATTTCTGAGGCTTTTGGCCAAACAAAATCCGTCGCATCGCCAGTGTAGATAGAGTCTAAGAATTGATTTTTTTGCGCAACTAACTCAGGTTTGATATTAAAGAAGCGGGCTTTTTTCTCAAGTAGCCAATCTAAATTCTTCTGAGTGTATTCCATCATCCGCGGATTAAGATCGCTACCAATTACTGGCTGGCCGAGAATCAGCGCTTCCTGTAAAACCACGCCCGTGCCGCAAAATGGGTCTAGTACTTTTTTCGACTCATCAATCTCGCCACCCAAATTAATTAAGATTTGGGCAAGTTTCGGTGGCAACATTCCCACCTTGGCATCTCTCGCTGGGCGCATTTGATCACGCTCGCGATACTTATCGATATTCTGTACACCCAGGCTCAGATAGGTTTCCGAACCTACCAGAATCACCTCTTCGGTGCCCGGTTTTTCACCTAAATTATTATGAAAGGCTGTAGCCGAAGAGATTTCTGGACCACGCGCTTCCACTACGCGCACATTGCGGCCGAGCTTTTTGAGCAGACTTTTCAGCTCCATCGCCTTGCGGCGTACCAAATTCTCTACCGTAGACTTTTTATTTTTGTGATTCGAATTCAAGGCGTAACTCGAAACTCCGATTGTAATTTTGCCTTCAGGCTTTTTAGAATTAATCACCTCGGCAAGTTCACGGAAATTATCAGAAAAAATTTGACCCAGCTTAATCGAGCCGCCCAGCCGATCAATCGAGACCGTCTCATTGGTTTCAAAAACCGCGAGTTCTGGCCCGATCAGTTTGGCATTTGAGTCGTAAATCGCTTGGATTTCCGCCAAAGATATTTTCGGAAGTCGTCCCAGCACTGCAATATATTTCATAATCTTATTTTATCATGTATAATAAAAAAGCTATGTTTAAAAAGATTCTCAGTATTGTCACGTTATTATTAGTCGGTGTTGTTGTTTATGGCGCTCGTAATGAAATTGTTTCGGCCTTCCAATGTATTTTTGGTGGTCAATGTATGGATGGTTCGCACTTCTCCATTAATTTCTGGATTGTTCTACTTTTAATTCCAGAACAACTCTTCATGTATTATAGTGCCGGTAAAATCTTCTTCTCTTATATGGCCGGGAAAGCTAAGTCTCAGAAAAACATCACCAGGATTTCCGCTGGTAAATCTACCAAATCTGAGAAAACTAAAACTGGAAAGGCCGATGCTGATACCGATGCCGACGTAAAAGCTTTCGAAAAACTCACCACCTGGCAACTTGCGCGTATTTCCTTCGAATTAAACTTCGTGAATCACGCCATTCCTTCTGGTGGTGTCTCTGGTCTCGGTTACATTACTTGGCGCTTAAAGAATTTTGGCGCTACCGCTGGTCAGGTTAGCTTCATGTATCTCTTGCGCTACGTGATTACTATTCTCGCTAACCAAACTCAAACTATCTTGGCGATTATTTTCTTATTAGTGACAAATAGTGTGCCAAATACCGCACTTTGGATGGTCGGGGCTGTAGCTGCCATGAGTGTCGGGGTGATTCTTGGTATTGTTTTGATGATTGTGATTGTCTCGAATCGTAAACTTATCGACTTTACTGCCAAAAAGGTGGCGGCCATTATTAATGGATTAGTTCGTACTGTCACTTTTGGTAAGAAAAAGCAAATTATTGAGACTAAGAAAGTTCAAAAATACTTCTTGGATCTTCATGAAGATTTCCTTACTGCCAAGCGTGATAAAAAGATTTTGGTCGGTCCAGTGCTTTGGGGTTTCCTTTATAACTTCCTCGAAATTGCCACCTATGAAATTGTTGCCATCGCTATTGGTCACCCAGAAATCTTCCCACAAATCATGGTTGCAGAAGCTCTCGGCTCTGTCGTCGGTGCGGTTCTTCCTACCCCTGGTGGTGTCGGTGGTTATGAAGGTTCGATGGTCGCCGTGATGACCGTACTTGGTAGTGATCTCGCAGTTGCCAGTACCACAGTCCTTGTCACTCGTATGATTGTCTTGCTTAATACTATCGTTTCTGGCTATGGCTTCTATCAAAATGCCATCTCCAAGATTGGTAAAGAAGAGAAGCAAAAAATCTTCGAAGGGGAATCTGCGGAGTAATGGCAGAATCGCCAAAATATTCCGTCTCTGATTTTATTGCCGTCGCCAACCACGCCTTAGATTACACTTTTCCGGACTGTGTAGTTTACGGCGAGGTGGCGAATTTTAATGTCAGCCAAAATCGTTGGATTTTCTTTGATCTTAAGGATCAAGAATCGGTAATTAATTGTTTCATGGTGGCTTCGAGTCTTCGTACGCCAATCGAAAATGGTATGAAAATTGCCGTTCAAGCTACTCCGAAGATTTTTAATCGTTCTGGTCGCTTCACCCTTACTATTAAACAATACGCCTTGATCGGTGAGGGTAATATTAAAAAAGCTTATGAATTACTTAAAGCGAAATTAACCAAAGAAGGCCTTTTTGATCCTGCTAGAAAGCGCAGTATTCCAGCTAACCTCGAACGTATTGGGGTGATTTCTTCCACTCAGGCGGCCGGTTATGTGGATTTTATCAAAATTATTAATGCTCGTTGGGGTGGCCTAGAAATTCGCGTAGCTAATACTAAGGTCCAGGGTCTCGGCGCGGCCGATCAGGTAATTCGTGCTCTCGAATTTTTTAATCAAGAAAATAAGGTTCAGATTATCGCCATCATTCGTGGTGGTGGCTCGAAAGAAGATCTCGCTTGTTTTGATGATGAAAAACTCGTTCGTGCCATTGCGGCTAGTAAAATTCCCGTGATTACGGGTATAGGTCATGAAATTGATACCTCACTGGCGGATCTCGCTGCTGACGTGGTGGCCTCGACCCCAAGTAATACCGCGGAAATGTTATCGAAAGACAAGAAGCTTGAAATCGCCAATCTCTACCGTCTGCTCTCTCGTACTAAGTTGCAAATCGAACGCAATCTCGACGCGCCAAAGCTCGAAACTAAGCGTAATTTACTTCGCGCTAAACAGCAAATCCTAAATCAAATTTTGCGTGAATTAAATCAGCTAAAATCCACCCAAAAAGTCATTGAAAACCTCAATCCCGAAACTATTCTGAAAAAAGGTTATGCCATCCTTAAAGGTGAATTGAAGCTTGATTCCGAAATCTCCTTAGAAACTCTCGACTCTGAAATCTCCGCCCGCATTACCCAAATTAAATCTAAAGAAAGGAAAACTCATGACTAAAAAATCCGTTGGCGCCAAAATCGAACAACTTAATCAAAATCTCGAATGGTTTTATGGTGACGAATTCAAGCTCGAAGAAGCCGCCAAAAAATATCAGGAAGCCGCCGAGTTGGCCAAAGATATTGAGCAAGAACTCGAAACTTTGAAGAATCAAATCGAAGTTATTTCTAAAGATTTTAGCATCGAGTAAAACTTCAAAATCAGTCATCAAAATCCTTAAGCTAACTTGTAAAAAACCTAATTCCTAGTAAAATATAATTATGGATAATTCAAACAACAATCCTTTTCTTGCATCGAATCAAGTAAATAATTCTGGTCAAACTCCAGCTAATTTCGGTGCCAATAATCTTTCAGGAAATAACCCGTTTATTCAGAATACTGCGACATCTGCAGATAATTCCGCCCAGGCAAATCCAGTAGCCCCAGTAAATCCTACCGCCTCCGCGAATTCAGCTAATTCGGTAAGTCCTTCTGCCTCCGCGAATTCTGGCGACATTTATCAGAATCTTTATCAGAGCCCATTCACTCCTGGTATGCCAGCTGCGAATCCTTTGAACAAAAATTATGCCGACATGACTGGCGAAGAGCGCAAGGAAGCAAGCCGTATTGCTAAAGCCAAAAATCGCATTGATCTTATGAAAACCGTTGGACTTATCGTAGTCTCTCTGCTTGCGGTGCTCTTTATTGGTCTCTTTATTTGGATGTGGGTGAAGTGGAATGACGCTAGCACTAACGTGAAGGGTAAGGTCGACGTCGCTGTAGCGGAAGCTAAAAATGAACTTCAGACCAAGCTCGAATCCGAATTTGAAGAAAAAGAAAAATACCCGTATAAGGTCTTTACCGGCCCAACTGATCTCGGTGAATTAAGCTTCGAATATCCAAAAACTTGGAGTCTTTATGTTCAAAGTAGTGCTAATCGTGGCGGTGACTATGCTGCCTATTTGAATCCAGGTCAGGTTAATGTGGTCCAAGATGATACCGTGATGGCACTCCGTGTCAGTATTAAGGGTACCCTTTTCGACCAGGCGATTAGTGATTTTGCCGAAAAAGTCCGTTCTGGCGATATGACGCTTTCAACTACCGTAGTTAATGGCAACAATGTCAACGTTTATACTGGTAAATTAGATAATGATTATCAGGGAATCATTTGCGTCTTCAAGCTTCGCGACAAGACTGTCATGCTTCAAACCGATTCTACCAGTGTCTTCAGTGATGACTTTTATCGCATTCTCAAAACCGTGAAATTTAATAGCTAAATTTATCCGAAAAATCTGCAACCCCCGCACCATTTTGCGGGTGATTGTTCAAGCATTTTGCCTGAAAAATGGGTGCTATAATTAATTTATGAATAGTGAGGTAAATGGTATTTTCGTGGTTGCGCATGACTTAAAAAGTCCCCTCACTCTTATGCGTCAAATGGCCCTCGCCATGGATTTTCAAAAGGATAGTACTGCCGAACTCGAAAAATCGCGCAATAAAATTATTCGCATTTCCGAACGCGCCATGCGTCAGGTTAATGATCTTACTAAAATTGCCCGCCTCGAAGAAGGTTTATTTACCTTAGAGCCAGTTTCCATTCGTGCCATCTGCGACGATGTAATTTCTGAGCTTGAACAACTTTTCACCCTTAATCAACGCAAACTTCGTTTCGAGTACCGCAACAAAGCTCGCCTGGTGATTGGTGATTACGATTTAATTTTCAGTGTAATTTATAATTTTTGCGCCAACGCTATGTATTATTCCACGGTCGAAACCGAATCTTGCCTGATTATTTCTGATAAAAAAGATAAAATCGTGGTCGATGTGAGAGATTATGGCCCGAGTCTCCCTACCGCAGTTTGGCGTCAAATCAAGGCCGGGCTGACCGCTCCCACCAGTATTTCGATGCGCCCCGGAAGTTCTGGTTTGGGTCTTTACATCGCTTCGAAATTTGCTAGATATCTTAACGCGGAAGTCTCCGCCGTGCGCCACCGTGACGGTACGAGTTTTCAGGTGATTTTGCCAGTTTCACATCAGGCGATTTTGCCGATGTTTGATTAGGAGGAAAATGACACCGCAACCTAAAAAATCATCATCCAAAATTACACAATCAAAGACCCCGTTACTGGAAACTATGCAGCCTAAGACCCCGCGCCCAATTTTTATTATCGAAGACGACTCAGATTTTGCAGAAATTTACCAAAAACATCTAACGCGCAATTTTCCAGAAATTCCGCTGCAGATTTTTTATAATGCGATTGAAGCCAATGCAGCTTTTTCGGAACTTCGCGAGGAAGAGCTGCCATCTTTGATTATTTTGGATGTTTTACTCACCGGTCCAGACGGTTTTACTTTACTAAATGAGCTCCTCTCATATCCGGAAACTAGTCAAATCCCGGTACTTTTAATTTCATCATTAAATCTCGCTAAATTTTCCCTACATGCTTATAATGTGTGTGCCATTCTCAATAAGGAAACTTTTACGCCAGCGGATTTTGTGATAAAGATTAAAAGTATTCTATCTCCAGTCACAAAAACCTCATCAGATAATCATCTAGAAACTACCGAAGTTTCCAATGAAGAATCTATTCCAGATCGCACCCCTCAAGCCAAGGAGGGGAATCATGCCTGATCTGCGTACTGAGGCGATTGTGCTCTCGCGCGTCAAATATCAAGAGTCCGATCGCATTCTCACACTACTTACTCCCGAAGGTCGCTTTTCGGCTATCGCACGTGGGGTCCGCAAAGAACGCTCTAAATTAGCTGGTAGTATCGA
Source organism: uncultured Candidatus Saccharibacteria bacterium (assembly GCA_963543945.1). Taxonomy (GTDB): domain Bacteria; phylum Patescibacteriota; class Saccharimonadia; order Saccharimonadales; family Saccharimonadaceae; genus Nanosyncoccus. The sequence continues at coordinate 10,177 of CAUUCN010000015.1, read as the reverse complement.
ACCTTTCACGGTTTCCGACGTGGTCTTGCATTTTAAATCGCAAAACACCGATTCGGGCAGCCTCGCAATTCTCACTTCTGCCACTATGTTGAAGTTTTATCAAAACATCATCATCGACCTCGATACTTTGACTATCGCTTCGAATTTCCTTAAAGTCATTAATCGTCTAACCAACGACGCTGATTCCAAGGAATATTTTCAGCTTCTAAAAAATGCCCTTTCGGCACTAAACACGGCGGAAAAATATCAAATTCCGCTCGTTGAGACACATTTTTATCTTAATTTAGCTTTTATTTCTGGCGAAATGATCAATCTCGCTACCGACTCGAATGGTGACCGTCTCACCCTCGACGGTTCTTATAGTTGGCATAGTTTTGACCGCTGCTTTGTGCCTGCGACAGATGGCGCCGGAGAATTTAATGCCGATACAATTAAAATTTTACGTCTTATGACGTCCATGCCGGTCGCCACTATTTTGAAAATTAAAGACATTCACACTCACTTCGACGCCCTAAATATTATTTTGCGCACCCTGCGTGAAATGTTCTAACGCCCAGAGGTCACCGCTCTAATTTTGTGATATAATAAAGAAAAACTAACCAGGAGTGTTTATGGCAAAATTAGAAGATATTGTCAGCTTATGTAAACGTAGAGGATTTATTTTCCAAGGCTCCGATGTCTATGGCGGTATGGCTGGTACCTGGGATTTTGGCCCACTCGGCGTTAGTTTGAAGAAAAAACTCAAAGATCTTTGGTGGCAATATTGGGTAGAAAATCGTAACGACATGTATGGTGTCGATGCGGCTATTATCATGAACCCACGCACCTGGGTCGCCTCTGGTCACGCCGCCACTTTTTCCGATCCTTTGGTCGAATGTAAATCTTGTCACGGCCGTTTTCGTGCCGATAAATTAGCTAAGACTGCTGAGGGTCATGATCTTTCCACCGAAATTACCGGCGAAGAGCTCATTAAGGCCGGCATCAAATGTCCTACTTGTGGAAAGATTGAATGGGGCGAAGTCAAGCCATTTAATATGATGTTTCAGACTCACGTCGGCGCAGTGGCTGATAATAGTTCCATCGCCTATCTTCGCCCAGAGACCGCTCAAGGTATTTTTACGAATTACAAGAACGTGGTCGACACGATTTACCCAGACCTACCATTCGGTTTAGCTCAACAGGGTAAAGCCTTCCGTAATGAAATTTCGCCACGTGACTTTATTTTCCGTTGCCGCGAGCTTGAACAGATGGAAATTGAATATTTCGTCAATCCAAAAGATTGGGAACGTGTCTTTGATGAACTTCTCGCCGATGTGCATGACTTCCTGGAGAATGTCGTTAAACTTCCAGCTGATAAGATTCATGAATACGACGTCCCGGCTGCTGATCGTGCACATTATTCTAAGCGCACTATCGACCTTGAATTTGACTATCCAATCGGTTGCGAAGAATTGATGGGTATTGCCTATCGTACCGACTTCGACCTTGGTAATATCGAGCGTGAGTCGAAGAAGAGTATGGTTTACCGTGACAAGCGCACTGGTGAAACATTTGTACCTCACGTCATCGAGCCATCTTTCGGTGTCGAACGTTTGATCATGGCTGTGCTTTCGAGTGTTTATCATGAGGATGAAACTAATGGTGAAAAGCGCATCGTCTTGCAACTTCCAGAACATCTTGCGCCATATCGTTTCTGCGTTTCACCACTTCTTAAAAACAAGCCAGAATTAGTCGAAAAAGCCAAGGCAGTCTATGCTGAACTTCGCGAAAAATATGGCAATGTCACTTGGGATGATTCCGGTAACATTGGTAAGCGTTATCATAAGCAAGATGAAATCGGTACGCCAAAATGTGTGGTTATCGATTTTGATACCCTTGAAGATGATACCGTGACGGTTCGTGATCGCGACACTATGGCTCAAACTCGTGTTAAAATCGCCGAACTCTAAATCCAGCAATATCTCGAAAATAGACCGAGAAAACTGAGTTTAAACAAAAAAGAGACCAAAGCTTCGGTCTCTTTTTATTCAAGTTCGCTAAATTCCGGACGAATTTTAGCTTCGAATAACACAATCGGCACCTTCGGTGGCGGTGTGAAATCTGTTGGTTTCAGTGGGTAGCGAATTTTTGTCGTGTAATATTTATTCAAAATATATCCCAGCTGACTAGTGTAGTGGCGATCAGACAGGATTAGTTTCAAGGCTAATTGTTTTTGTAAAATTAAATAAATGGCTCTTGGCGGATTTTTTAGGCCTTTCTCAATAATTTGGCCGTTGTGGTTCTCTAGGTTCAGTAGCTTATAAAAGACTTCCGCTGACAGGGAAAAAGGTGGGTTGGAAAAAACCTTATAATTTTTAAAATCAAAATTCACTTCGCGAAAATCTTCGCAGATCAGCTTCACATTCTCGAGATTTTGTTCCTTCAGGTTGGTCTGTAATTTCTTGAAAGTCTCCGGGTCTTTTTCGATAGCGTAAACTGCCCCACATTTTTTTGCCAGCGCCGTAGTGATCACGCCACTCCCCGCACCAATCTCTACTACCGTGTCACGATGTTTTAAGTTGCTGTGTCCGATTAGCATGAGCGCAAGTCGAACATTTTTCAAAAAATGCTGGTCCAGTAGGTGATTACGGCTAGGCATTTTTACCTCCCAAAATTTGACGCGCTTTCTTCAAAATTTCGTTTTCCGCAAAATAATTCTTCACCAGGGAATTGCCGAAAAGTAGCCAAACTTCATTAATCTTTTCTCGGCGCTCCTTCGGTAGTTCACGGTAATTTTTCATGAGTTTTGGCGCATATTTTTGCCAATTTCGCATTAAGCTTACTGGTTCTTCCACATCTGATTTCTCGAAAACCTCAAAAATACCATCCATAAAAAATCTCAATTCTTCCGGCGAGGCGGAGGCTAGAAAATCATCCACCGTCTTATTTAAGATGTCGCTTAATTTGGTATTTTTCGCGCGAAGGAAATTCTCCCCCTTAATTTCCCAAGTATAAATATCGTGTTGATAGAGATTTTTCGCCTGACTTTTGACCACCACTACTTTTTCTTTGTGGGTTAAAAGTCGCCCTATTACTGAACCTTCCGGAATGTAGCTCACGATTTTTGGTAAAACCCTAATCGCGCCCGTGTCTCTATTAAGTAACTCATCTCTTAGTCCCGGCCCATCGTAATTTAAGACCTTCAGGATTCTTTTTTGCAGTCGATCTGGCGCCATAATTGCTGAATAAATTGATAAATTACCGCCTTTCGAATGTCCACCAAGGTAAAAATTTTTATAAAAATAGCGACGCGAAATCTGGTTTAGATAGTTCAGTGCTTCTTTTTGAGCTGGAATCTCTGGCAAAAATGACATATTAAAATCTTCTTTCCAACCAAAAAGCGTACCGTCCGTACCGAAGAACGAAACATACATCGTGAAAAAGTTAATTTGAATTGTGACTGCCGAAAATTGTTTTTCAAGCTGTTTATTATTTTTGCGCGCGAAGAAACCCACTTTCAGATTTTGAAAGCGCGGACTTTCTCCCAGCAGCTGAATGAATTTCTCATCATCTGGCCAAGCAAAAGCCGAGGTCGGTAAACGCTTCATCGCCTCGGCGATTTCGGAGATTTTAAAATTTCGTTTAGTTAAATCAAGCTGCTTTTTAATTTTATGAAATGGCAAATAAGAAATTCGTGCAAAAGCCAGCTCGTCCAGCTCGGTAATCTCGTAAGTTTTCGAGATTCGTTTCTGATTTTCTTCAATATAATTATTTAAATTCGTCATCATTTTACATCTCGTAGATATAAAAAATGGTGGTTCCGACTGGACTTGAACCAGTGACACAAGGCTCTTCAGGCCTCTGCTCTACCAACTGAGCTACAGAACCACTTCCCCAAATTATAGCATAGTGCGTGGTATAATTAAAGTATGAAAAAGATAAATACTGCCCCAATTTCTGGCATGCAAGAGCTTTTACCTCGCGAGCAAGCCATTTTTGATCAAATAAAATCGCAAATTATGCAGGTTTATCATCTCCACGGCTTCAATCATATCGAAACCCCGATGATTGACCGTACGGAAATTCTCCTTGCTAAGGCGGGCGGTGATACTGAGAAGCAAATTTATAAAGTAGTAAAAACTGCCGAAACTTCTGACGATGCGGATCAGGCTTTGCGCTTTGATCACACGGTGCCACTGGCGCGTTACGTGGTTGAACACCAAAATGATCTAGCTTTTCCATTCCGTGTCTCACAATTCGGTCGCAATTTTCGTGGTGAGCGTGCGCAAAAAGGTCGCTTTCGCGAATTTTATCAAATGGACGCGGATATTATTGGTCGCAATACTTTGCCAATCGGTTACGACGCCGAAGTTGTAGCTACCGCCTTTCACGCGCTTTCGCAATTCGTGAAGACGCCGATTTTGGTGCGTCTTTCGAATCGCAAAATCTTAGCCGGTCTTCTCGAAGCTCTCGCTCTTACGGAAAAAATTTCTGAAATCTACGGCATTATTGATCATGCTGAAAAAGTTCCAGCTGAGGTTACCGAGGCTAAATTACGTGAACAAATCGCTGACGAATCTAAAGTCCAAACTTTGCTGCAATTCGTGCAAATTCGTGGCCCACGCTCCGAAGTGGCTGAAAAATTGGCTGCTCTCGGCATTGAAAATGAGACTTTTATGACTGGTGTAAGTGAACTTCTCTTAGTGCTCGATCTTCTCGAAGCCCAGGGAATTGGCCAATCCGTGGTTGCCGATATGTTAATTATTCGTGGTCTTGATTATTATACTGGCACGGTTTTTGAGACGTTACTTCCAGAATATAAGAATCTCGGTTCCATCTGTTCTGGTGGTCGCTATGACAATCTCGCCTCGAACTATACCGAGGAAAAATTCCCAGGTGTCGGTATCTCTATTGGTTTAACGCGCCTATTTTATTGTCTTTCAGTCAACAATCTACTCGAATCCTACCAGTCCGCTCCTGTCGAATACTGCGTGGTTCCTATCTCAGATAAAGAAATTACCTACGCCTATCAAGTGGTCGCCCATTTGATTAATCAAGGCGCCAGCGTGGATCTCTATCTACTCGATAAGAAACTTGGTGATAAAATCAAATACGCTGCCAAAGTCGCCGAAAATGTTATCATTATTGGCGAAAACGAAGTCGAAAATCATACTTATCAAGTCAAAAATCTCACAACTGGTGAACAAAAAACTTTCGAGTTAAATTAAAAATTTAATAAATTCCTTTAAAAAATAGTCGCCTTAGCGGCTATTTTTTAAAGAAAAAGCTTAAAGCTAAAAACTAAGGAAAACAAAGATGCGTTTTAATTTCCTGAAAAATACACAACAAATAACAGAGGTAAAACCGAACAAAACAGTAAAACCGAACAGTAATATAAGAAACCGAACACTAAAACTCTTCAAATCCTAATAAATTAAAATATAAAATACCATTTTTGCAACTCTAAAATGTCAATGCTAAAAACATTAAAAATCTCAAAAGTCAATGTTGACGACAAGCAAAAGCATGATATCATAGAAATAAGAATTCGGGCGAAGTTGAGAGACGTCTGAATTCGAAGACAAAACACCTCGGAGGTTGAGTGTGAAGTTAATGTCTATATTGTAAATAAAATACACCTCGGGAGTTTGGTGTATTTTTTATTAGTCTATGCTAAAATATCTCTATGGCACTGTGGCGGAGTGGTTACGCAGCGGTCTGCAAAACCGTGTACACCGGTTCAATTCCGGTCGGTGCCTCCAATTTTATCGAAGTAGATGCGGTGAGTTTTCTAGAAAAAGCCACGACTTTGGTAGTATAATATCTCTAAGCCCGAATGGCGGAATTGGTATACGCGTTCGACTTAAAATCGAATGGAGAAATCCATATGGGTTCAAGTCCCATTTCGGGCACCAACAAATTTTTCCTAAATACTTGACTTTATGTTAGATTTCGGTAAAATTAAAATAGTATGCGAGCTTAGCTCAGTTGTTTAGAGCGCTTCCTTGCCAAGGAAGAGGTCGAGAGTTAGAGTCTCTTAGCTCGCACCAAATGGCATTTTTGCTTGTACGCCCATTTCGGGCGTATTTTTAATTTATATATATATTAAAAACATAGAAATTTTAATTTATATATGTATTAAAAATCATGTAGTCTTTAGTATGTATAGGTTAAAAAAATAGGGCCTTTTCGGTCCTATTTTTTCTTTCCCTTGGGGAACAAATGCATTGTTTTGAAATTTGTTTTCCATAGAGTGAAAAAACGGCTATGAACCCTATAAAGTTTTAGTAATTTAACAATTCGGCAATCAATAAAAACAAAAAATAAGGAAAAACAAAAAATGAATAATTACAACAAATTTAATAATCAGCAAAACTCAGAAGAAAGCACCCTCGCAGAAACGATTTTATTAGCAGGGTCTGGACTTTTTCTAATCTGGGTCGGAGCTACAACATTGCCAGTCATGAGCGTCCTCGGATTTATCATGGTTGGCACGGCATTAATAGATTAATAAAAGAAAAGAGAGAAAATATGGAAATTTCAATTTACAATTCTAGCGAAAATTTGATTTTTATTGGAACTTATGATGAGTTTTTACAACTAAAAGAAAACCATTTAATCAATGATAGCGATAAAATCGCATTTAATTAAAAGGCTTATTCATAGTTTGAAGTCTCAACTTAAAATCAACTAAAAGGAACTAAATATGAAAATTGAAGTAAAACAATTAGGCATCGCCAAATTCGTTCGCGTAAATATTGTGAGGGCTAAATAATGGCAGGGCGAATTAAAACAGTAAAAATTGGGGGTGGCATAGATTATGCAAAAGTAGCAGATCGCATCAAAATTTTTTGGGAAGAAAATCCAAATGGCAAAATCGACACCGAACGTGAAGATATTTCAGAAAACAAAGTCCGTTTTATAGCACGTATCTGGCGAGATTCTAAAGTTATCTTGGATTTAGCTACTGTTGGGACGGACATTAATATTGTCAAGCTCACAGCTAACGCTACGGCTTCTGCAGACGCCGCTAAAAAAGGCGATAAAGAGAATGAAAAACTGGAGACCGTAGCTGTAGGGCGTGCATTAGCAATGTTAGGTTATCTCGCTTCCGGAGAGGTGGCAAGTCGTGAAGAAATGGAACAATTTGAAGCCTATAAAGCAAACCTCTTCCAAGACGAAATCAATAAGACCATCGAAGAAATGAAAAAAGCTAAAACTATCGATGAACTTCGCAAGTTTTATGTCTCCCTCAGCGCAGAACTTCGCACTAATCAAGAAATTCTTAGTATCAAAGATGAATTGAAGAAGAAATTGACTGAAAAATTACCAATTAAAAAGACTATTAAAACAGATAATGAGGGAAGAAAGAATGAAAATAATTAAATTCGAGAAGAATTCTGAAGAATGGTTGGAGTTTCGCAAAGGAAAATCAGGAGGCTCTTCCTTTAAAGATCTTTACATATCGAAGCTACCGCTTATTGGAGAAATGAAAGCTAAACTTGATGAGCTGCAAATTGAATATCCAAAAACAGCCAAGGCCGATGAATTAGCGGCTTTACTCGGGGCAGATAATATCGTAGCTCTAAAATTAAACGCTGAACCAAAGGATCGTTATTATGAGATTATCGCTGAGCGTGTTGCTCGCCCGATTACCCCTAATGATTATGCGGACAGGCTAAATGGAGCTCAGTTCTCAATGGCAAATCGTGGACATATTCTTGAACCTGAGGCAATTGAAGTATTTAACGAAAAAACTGGTAAAAATGCTAATCCGGAGTGCGTAGTTTGGGTACGAGACGACAATGAAAATATCTATATATCGCCAGATGCAGTGATTTCAGAAGAGGAAGCGGTCGAAGTTAAATGCCTAGAGTCTAAAAAGATTATCGAAGCGTTTCTCACGAAGAAATATCCGCAGGAATATAAGATGCAGATAGTAAAGTACTTTGTTGTGAACGAAAAACTCAAAAAACTATATTTCATTCTCTATACCGATGTGATCCCTGGACTCGAACTACAAATTTTTGAAATCAAACGTGAAGATATCATGCAACAGATTGAGGAAGCAAGAGTATTCGAGGATTACATTATGCGTCGAATCGATGATGATACTAGCAAAATCCTCGAGCTGACGTTTTAGGGGGTGGGTATGAATAGGATTGAAGCAACCAAAAACGTAGCGGTCAGAATTAAGCAGAAAAATAAAATCAAAAAATAACCAGATGGTGCTGGTCAATAGGAGTCAGTTAAATGTCAACATAGATTCAGCCATAGCACTTTAGAAACGAAACCAGGGTAATCAAACGTATTTTTAATGTGTGTTTTGTGTTTTTAGTTTTTACCTCCAATAAAAACTTTAACTAATCTTGATTACCCTAACCAAACAAAATATCAGAGCGAAGTATCTTTCCATAATGCTTATGATAGTTATTATTTCGCTCTGACCTAGATTTGATACTTAAGAAAAAATGAACAATAGACAAAATTTAATCCAACCCGATAAAGTCCTCGTCGATTATATCGATAGTACCGGAAAACCCCAGCACTACGAGTATAAGACTATTAAAGAGGCTTATAAGTTTGAACGATATCTAAAGCAACATAAGAATTATTCGGCCGTCCTCACGGTGGTATTGCCTAAAAGAGCTAACGAGGAGAAAGGAGAAAGAGAGAAATGGTGAAAGACAAAGTGGATGAAGCGATTGAAACGCTTGTAGATAATGAGCCTAGAGATGTGAGCTATAACGAACTACTCCAATGCCTATGCGAGCTAACAGATAAGGACTTTAAGAACCTTATTAAAATCGCAAAATTAGAGAGAAGAACTAATAAGCTAATCGACCAATACTTTAACAATAACTAATAATGTGGTGCTTTGAGCGGTCTATAATAATTTCTCTCGCCGTATCAAGGTTAAATGTCATAAACGCAGCCCGATATGCTTGACGGGGTGGTTTGCCGAGCCACCCCTACCATGAAAGGAGAATTGAAAATGAAATATTATAAATTGAAAAACGATATCCCTATGTTCAAAAAAGGAGATTTATTCTTCATTCACCCAGAAGAGGGATGTTTACTTCAAAAAGATACTTTAAGATTAGCTTATCATAAGGAAACTCTCGAAAAAAATCCAGAAATCCTTAAAGACTGGTTTGAAGAAATTGAAGAATCGGAAGGTAGGAGGTGGAGAGCGAAGTATGGTGAAGAATATTATCATGTCGATAGCCACGGTAACGTAATTTGTAACATTGATCTTGAGACGAAGCTTGACGACTATCATTACAGTATTGGTGATTACTCCAAGGTCGAAGAAGAAGCCGAAGCTTATAAAGAATATCTAATCGCTCGCCAAGTTCTATTAGATGATGCTGAGGGTGGGAAATGGATTGAGAATGGCGAAAATTGGCATGCTTTTTATAATACGATTACCGAAACCTATGTAAGGATGTCGGGTATGTCTTATTACTTCCCAGGAGTGATTTACTTTAAGGATGGAGAGAATTTATATAAATCCCTTAAAGAACACGAAGAACAGTGGGAGATTGTCCGTAAATACGAGATGGGGGAGAAGCGATGAGAGAGCACAAAGTCTTAGATGAAGAAACAGTCATAGCTGAATTAAGATTTGCAATGGAGCACAAGATTGACTTTTGCGCTCACAACATTGATGAATTACTGTCTCCTATAGAGATTCAAAATATTTGTAATAAGTTAAAAATTCAATCTAAAATTCAGGCATATTTTATTACCGATAGTTTTCCCAATAGAGCTTACTATACACTTAGTTTTTATACAGAAAATGACTATACTACTAATTCTATTGGTACTTATTTTGGAAACAGCTTGGTAAGTTCCGATAATAACATGAAGTTTGAGCCAGCAGAAGAATCAGAAGGGGGATGGGAAGAGGATCAAGGATAATGTTAACGCTTATATTATTACTGTCAATAGGTTTCTCCATCTTCTTTTATTCTAAACAGGAAGATCTTGATAGAGACCTGTTTATCTTAGTAGCCGTCCCTATTCTTGTAATACCTTTGTTTATTCAAATATTGTTAATAGCTAGTTTAATTAGTGGCTTAAACCTGGATTCTAGAATTGAACTCTATCAATCACAAAATGCTGAGATTGAATCTAAAATCCAAGCCACAGTTGCAAGCTATTTAGCTCACGAGAAACAAGCTTACAGAGACCT
>CAUUCN010000014.1:0-28368 GCA_963543945.1 uncultured Candidatus Saccharibacteria bacterium | reverse complement strand
CGGAAGTTAGAGAGGTGCCTCGAGTGGAAATTCCGGAGGGGATGCTAGTCGCGAGCAATATTAAAGACTTAATGCATGAAAATGCCGAGTTTCGTGAGCGGGTTTTTCAGGCGAAGAGGCTTTGGGATTTGGATCAGGCAGATTTTCTATTAAATCCATTACGCCGTACAGGGGTAGAGGGAGTTGGTACGATGGAAGAAGTGCTGACCGGCGCGTATTCGGAAGTGACATTGAACAAATTTAGTGAACAATATTTAGCGCTTTCTAAAGATAAAAAATTGAACACAATTTTTACGGATTTCGATATGCCAGTAGTGCCGATTCTCTATAAGATGGAAGCGACGGGGATTTTGTTAGACCGAGAATATTTCGAGGGTTTGAAGAGGGAATTTGAGAGGAAAGTATGTGAAATTGAACAAAAAATTTATGAGCTTTCGGGCGAACAATTTAATGTCAATTCGCCACTTCAAATGTCACAAATTTTGTTCGAAAAACTGGGTCTGCCGGTGAAAGGCATTAAAAAGACCTCGCGAGGTTATTCGACAGGGGCGAAAGAGCTAGAAAAGCTCAAAGATGAGCATCTGGTAATTAAAGAAATTATTCATTATCGGGAAACGATGAAGTTATTATCGACCTATATCACACCACTGATTGAACAGGTGGCGGCAGATGGACGCATTCATTCGACTTTTACGCAGAATGTGACGGCGACGGGGCGACTTTCGAGTTTGAATCCGAATTTGCAGAATATTCCGGTGCGTAGTGAAGAGGGGAAGCGTATTCGCCGGGGATTTGTGGCGCCTGAGGGGAAGATTTTGGTTTCGGCAGATTACTCACAGTTTGAATTGAGGCTCGCGGCAGTGCTTGCGGGAGACGAAGCTTTGGTGTCAGATTTTAACCACGATGTCGATATTCATACAAAGACGGCGGCGGAAGTTTATCAGATTCCGATGGAAGAGGTAACGAAGCTACAACGTCGCGTGGCCAAGGTGATTAATTTTGGTATTATGTACGGAATGAGTCCGAAGGGGCTGAGTGACGCGACGGAGATGAATTTCTTCGAGGCGAAGCGATTTATCGATGAGTATTTTAAGGTGCGCCAGAAGATTTATGCATATTTAAATCACACTCTAGAAGAGGCACGGGAAAACGGAGAGGTGAGGACTTTTTATGGTCGCAAGCGCCCGACACCAGATGTGAAATCCTCGAACTTTATTATTCGTAATGCGGCAGAACGGGCGGCGCAAAATATGCCGATTCAGGGAACCGAGGCGGATTTGATGAAGCGGGCAATGATCGCGGTGGATAAGAAATTGCCGGAGAGTGCGAGATTAGTGTTGCAAATTCACGATTCATTGGTGGTGGAATGTAATAAGACTGATGAAGAAATGGTTAAGGCGATTTTGCAAAAAGAGATGGAAGGGGTGGCGCCAGAATTGAAAATTAAGCTCAAGGTGGAAGTGACGGCGGGGCAAAATCTCGGAGAACTATGACGATGAAGCTAGAGATTTACCAAGGCGCAGAGGGGGAGGTATTTTTCGATGTAGATGAAATGAACCAGACGATTTGGGCGGAACAGGGGAAGATTGCGGAGCTTTTTGAAGTGGATCGCACGGTGATTTCCAGACATTTACGCAATATTTTCGCCGATGAAGAACTGGAAGCAGAGAAATGCGTGAAAGAAGAGGTCGAGGAACGCCTCGAGGGCGGTCGTCGGATTGCGCGTAGGATTAAAAAATATAATCTGGACGTGATTATCTCGGTGGGGTATCGTGTGAATTCGAAGAAGGCGACAAAGTTTCGTATCTGGGCTTCCTCGATTATTAAGCGTTATATGACGGAGGGGGTGGCGGTTAATTATGACTTGGTGAAGAAACTGCCAGAGGGAAGTGAAAAACTACAGAATCTAGAGGAGACGCTGGGGATTGTGCGCAGGATGTTGACGGAAACTAGTTTGAGCGCAAATGAGGCAAATGGGGTGCTTGAGGTAGTGACGAAATATGCGGATAGTTTTGCGACGATCTCAGAGTATCTGAACAATAAAATTATTTTTTCAGTAGACACCCGAGCGAGAAGAGATTTGAGTGAAGTGGAGATTGAAAATTATATTTCAGACCTACGCGAGAGATTGAATGAGGGTGAAAATTTCGGGGTGCTGGCGGAAAATAACAGGGGTGAAACATTGATTTCGGCCCGAATACAAAATTTGTTCGAACGAAGTGATTCGGTGGCTAGACGAGCGGCGAAGCTACTTTATTTTATCGTACATGAAAAACCGTTTCTAGAGGGAAATCAGCAGATTGGAGCGTTACTTTTTGTGGTCTATCTGTCGGTGAACTTCTTTCAATTGAATGAACAGGGGGAGACAAAGCTCTCTGATCGAGCTTTGACGGCTTTGGTGCTTTTGATTGCAGAAAGTCAACCGGAAGAGAAGGAATTGATGCTGAATTTGATTTGTAAATTGCTTGATAAATAAAAATGGTATAATAAGAGGAATGAAAGAATTAATTGCGACTTTTAAGGAAGCCTATCAGAAGGAACGTAGCCTGGTAATTTTTCAGGTAATACTTCTGATTTTATCTCTGGCTTTTCTGATTTTTTCGGCATTGAATTTGCAGCCAAATGCCTCAATTGTAAAAATTAGCTACGGGGATATCGGGCGTTATCAAGGTGGAGAATGGTCTTCGATGGCGAATTCTGGTGGCTATCACGATGGATCTTGGCAGGCAATGCTGATTTTTCCAATTTTGGCTTTAACTTTTGGGGTATTACATAATCTGTTGGCACTAAGAATTTTTGAGAAAAAGGGCGCGGCGGTGGCAAAAATGTTTATTTGTATTTCACTAGGTATTTTAGTGCTGGGATTTTTGGTTTTCATTAGATTACTAGGTGAAAGTTAATTAATTCGGATATAGTGATGATGAAGAAACAGCAAAAAGTGCAGAAAAAGACGCAGCAAAATACGCAGAAATCGGTTTGGGATAGTTTGGATTTGCCACAGGGGAAGCGAACGAAGCTTTATCGTTTCTTTGAGATTCTACCTGGATTTACTTCATATATGATTTTGATTCTTTTGGTGGTATTTTCACTGATTAGCCCAGTGCTTGGCTCTTACTATTTGTTATTTATTATTGCTACGACCTTAGTAAAGGCGGTAGGAATTACTTTTCGTACTGTACAGGGATATCAAGCTTCGAAAGCTTCAGAAAAAGTGGACTGGCACCAGAGATTTTTGGATTTATATGATCCACATGCGGCTTATGAAAAGTATCATCGTAAAAAGAGTACTGAATTTGGTTTCGACAAGCACGTGAGAAACCTGAAGATGTTGGCGACCGGCCGCGATTTAGTGGTGTCGGAGAAGATGCTAGACGAAAATGGTAAGGTGCTAAAGGTGGAATTCCCAAAACCAGGGGATATTTATCATGCGGTAATCATGGTTGCTTACAATGAGGGTCTCGAAACTTTAATTCCGACAGTAGAGGCAGTGAAAAATACTACCTTTGATAATAAAAAAATAATTTTAGTGTTCGGCTACGAAGAGCGCGGTGGGGAAGCGATGAAGGAGAACGCGAAACAGTTATATGAAAAGTTTAAAGATGATTTTTATGCTTTTATTCCAGTGATGCATCCAAAAGATTTGAAGGGGGAAATTCAAGGTAAGGGGCCAAATTTGGATTATGCGGCGGAGGAACTAGCAAAATTTTTGCGTAAGGAAAAGATCGATTTTGCGAACGTAATTGCGACTTCTCTAGACTCTGATAATAAAATGCATAAATCATATCTAGATAATGTGGCTTATGAATTTGTGGTGCATCCAAATCGTCAACACTTGAGCTATCAACCAGTTTCATTGTTTACGAATAATATCTGGGAAACGCCGGCACCGATGCGAATTATCGCGGTGTCGAACTCATTTTTCAATATTATTTCCTCGATGCGCGTGCATACTTTGAAGAACTTTGCTTCACATTCGCAACCATTTTTGGCGTTATCGAATATGGGTTATTGGAGTAAGTTGACGATTGTGGAAGATGGTCACCAATATTGGCGCTCACTATTTTACTTCAAGGGGGATTACAGTGTGAAGCCAATTCATATTCCGATTTATCAGGACGCAGTGCTGGAGGATGGGCTTTGGAAGACTTTGAAGGCGCAATTTATTCAGCTAAGGCGCTGGGATTACGGAGCTTCGGACGTGGCTTATGTAGGGGTGAGAACTTTTTCAAAAGACCGCATGGAACGTACTGGCATGAAATTCTGGCCATTATTCGTGAAATTCGCGAGACTCTTAGAGGGGCACGTAACTTTGGCTTCGATTTCACCGATGGTGGCGTTTGGTGGTTGGGTACCAAAATTACTCAACGCTTCCTCGAAGGAACTTTTGACCTTTAATTTGCCGAACACAATTTCTTATGTGCAATTATTTGCTTCAATTGGTTTGATGGCGACGATTTTGTTATCATTCGGGATGCTACCAAAACGCCCAGCCCATATCAAGAAACCAAAGATTTTCATGCTGTTACAATGGCTTTTGATGCCAGTGGTAGCGATTATTTATCAATCTTTTACGGCGTTTTATTCGCAAACACGTTTGATGGTGGGGAATTATATGGAGAAATTCGACGTCACGAAGAAAGTGGTGAAGAAGAAATAAAAAAAGACGGATGTGAAATCCGTTTTTTGATTAACTAAATCTGGTGGGTCGCGAGGGATTCGAACCCCCGACTTCCTCCGTGTAAAGGAGACACTCTAGCCAGCTGAGTTAGCGACCCATAGATGTATTTTACCATAAAATGTGTTAAAATAAAAGAAATATTTTTGAGTAATTAGAAAGAAGGCAGAATGTGTAACCTATGTGGTGAAGATGAGCAAAACGTAATGAAAATGCGTCATACACTTAGTCATGTTTTAGCTGCCGCTTTGGTTGAAATGTATCCAGGAGTGCAGTTTGGCGTGGGTCCAGCGACAGTGACTGGTTTTTATTACGATATTGATCTTTCGGAAGTGAAGGATGCGGAGGGCAATGTGATGAAAATCACTGATGCTGATCTTCCGAAGATTCAGAAAAAAATGTATTCAATCATCAATAAGAAATTTGATTTGGTATATTCTGAGAAAAGTCGTGAAGAAGCTTTGGCTTGGGCGAAAGAAAATCACCAAAAATATAAGGTGGAGCTAATTGAAGATTTACCAGAATCGGAGATTATTTCTTTCTATCAACTCGGCGATTTTACCGACCTCTGCAAGGGGCCACATGTGGAAAATACCGGAAAAGTTGGCGCCTTTAAGCTAATTAAGGTGGCTGGTGCATACTGGCGTGGTGACGAAAAGCGTGAAATGTTGACGCGTATTTATGGTGTGGCCTTTGAGACGGAAGAGGAATTAAAGGAATATCTGCAGCGTATAGAGGAAGCAAAGGCGCGTGATCACCGCAAGCTGGGTAAGGAATTGGATTTGTTCAGTTTCTCGGAATTAGTGGGTGCAGGTTTGCCACTCTTCTCACCTCGTGGAACAGTACTGCGTGATGTTCTGACGAATTATTCATTATCTCTACGTGCGAGACACGGTTTTGAGCGAGTTTGGACGCCACATATTACTAAGCTTGACCTTTATAAGGCTTCTGGTCACTATGCAAAATTTGGTGCGGAATTATTCTTAGTGCACTCTCAGGTGAATGGGGAAGAGTTTGCTTTGAAACCGATGAACTGTCCACATCATGCGCAAATTTTTGCTAGTCGTCCACGCACTTATAAGGAAATGCCGGTGCGTTATATGGAATCTACGACTGATTATCGTGATGAAAAGTCGGGTGAGTTGGGTGGATTATCGCGCGTACGCTCTTTGACTCAGGATGATACGCATGTTTTCTGTCGTAAGGAGCAGATCAAGGCGGAAATCCAGAACTTAGTCGGGATCGTGCGTGAACTTTATACCGTGGTAGGGATGAGTAAATTACGTGCTCGCCTCTCTTATCGCAATGACGAAGATAAATACTTAGGTGATAAGTCGCTTTGGGAAATGGCTCAGGCACAAATTAAAGAAGCGGCGATCGAAAACGGTTTGGACTACTTCGAAATGGAAGGTGAAGCTGCCTTTTATGGACCGAAGATTGACTTTATGGCTGAGGATGCGATTGGTCGAGAACATCAAGTGGCGACAATCCAGCTAGATTTCGTCCAGCCAGAACGCTTTGGCTTGACTTTTGTGAACGAGAATGGCGAAAAAGAACAGCCAGTGATGATTCACCATGCTACTTTGGGTTCAATTGAACGCTTTATGTCGGTATTTATCGAACACACCTCTGGTTGGTTCCCATTCTGGTGTGCGCCAGAACAAGTGCGTATTCTGACGGTGAATGACCAAGTCTTAGATTATGTAGAGAAAATCAAGCAGATCTTGAGTGAAGTAACATTAGAGACACCTTTGAAGCATAATGATTTGCGTTTTACTGCGGATGTATCTGACGAGTCGCTCGGAAAAAAGATTAAGCGCGCAGTTTCGATGAAGACGCCAGTGCTACTAATCGTCGGTGAGCGTGATAAGGAAAATGATACGGTCTCGGTACGCGAAAAGGATGCGGAAAAGACGGTGGCACTAACGGAGCTTGCCGAATACTTGCAAAATATTAAATAATAAGTTGTCTGGTCAGTGGAATTACAGGGGTGGCACTGACCAGATTTTTATAGTTAAAAATGAACACTAAAATTATAGTATAAAATTATAGTAATTGTGGGGCCAACAGCATCAGGGAAGACGGCGGTAGCGGTGGAGCTGGCGAAGCGTCTTAATGGTGAAATTATTAGTGCAGATTCGCGGACGATTTTTCAAGGTATGAATATTGGTACGGCGAAACCGAACCTTTTAGAGCGCGGCGATGTGCCACATTTTGGCTTCGATTTGGTGCGACCAGATGAGAGATTTACGGTGGTAGACTGGAAAAATTACGCGAAAGAGAAGATTTCTGAGATTTTGGCACGCGGCAAGCAACCGATTGTGGTAGGTGGGACGGGGCTTTATGTGGATGCATTGGTATTTGATTATCAATTTTCGGAAGAGGCGAAAAGAGGAGAACTTGACCGGAAGAAAATGGGGGATGAGTACGAAATTTATGGTATCTTAACTGACCGAGAAGAGCTTGGTAAGCGTATTAAAAAACGTGTTCAGTCGATGTTTAGTGAAGACCTATATGAGGAATGTCGCAAACTGGTTTCCAAATATGATTTTGGACTGCCGGCGATGAAAAGCAATATTTATCGATACGTTTGGGATTATTTGAATGGAGTTTCGAGCCTGGAGGAGGCAATAAATTTAGCTTCGACCTCAGATTTTCAGTTGGCAAAACGCCAGATGACTTGGTTTAAGCGGAACCCGGAAATAAAATGGTACAAGCGTGAAGAAATTTTAGACAAGATTTTAGAGAAGTTTCAGGTTGAACACTACTAAAATACAGCTTCTGGTGCCAAAATATAAGTAATATGGGCAAAGAAAATACAACTCCTTTAGAAAAATTGTTCGGCTCGAAAACGCGAACAAAATTATTATCATTATTTTTTAGCAACATCGAGCGTTCCTATTATGTCAGGGAAATGACTAGGGTAATTGATGAACAAATTAATTCCGTACGTCGTGAATTAAGTAATCTTGAATCAATCGGCGTGATTAAGAACGAAACCTATGATAATAAGGTTTATTATTCAGCGAATACTAAGCATCCATTTGCGAGAGCTTTGAATATGATGTTTTCGACTAAGGTAGATAAGGTATTAGTAGAGACCGCAGTGAAAGATAGTACTTGGGATGAATATATTCGCCCAGTGAAGTCATATCTGAGTTTTCTATTTGTGACGAACCGCGTGCCAGGACAAGACGGAATTGATATGCTGATCGTGGGGGACGATAGGACGAAAAAGCTTTCGCGTTGGGCGGAAGTAGTAGAGAAAAAAGAGGGGAAGCCATTAAATTATGTGATTATTTCGCGTGATGATTTTAAATATCGTTTGAGTGTAAAAGATCGATTCTTAAAAGAAATTATGGAAATGCAGCACATTGTCCAATATGATCCAGAAGGAATGTTGAATTAGTAAAATAGCAGGGTGGCCGAACAAATAAAGGAGGAAAATGTTTGAATTAGAAAGTAAAAGTCCAGAAACTATCACGATTAAGACTAGTACAAAACAGATTACGATTAATTTCGTAGAAGGTACTATTGCGGCTGACCTTGGTGTAGGTGTGATTAGTGGCCCGGGTGAATATGAAATTGGGGAAGTATCCATCTTAGGTGTACCAGTAATGAATAATACAAAAACCATCTATGATGTGAGTGTCTCTGGGGTGCGTATCGGTATCTTGGGTGATGTTGAAGAGGGGTTAGATGATATTGGTGTCTCAGATATCCTTTGCACTAGCTCAGTGCGCGCAATTAGAGAAATTGGGCCTAAGCTTATTGTAGCGACGGGGAATGTCGACGGTATGGTGGCGGAACTTAAATTAAGTGCTCGCACGGAAAAGAAACTTAAGATTAAACGTGTAGAAGATTTACCAACTACACAAGAAGTGGTAGTGCTTAATTAAAAAATGTGTTCAAAGAACTCGCGAAATAGCGAGTTTTTTGATGTCGTGATATGAAATAGTATGAGATTGTATAAAAAATGTGTTCAGTTACGAACTCTGAGTAAAATTAGTGTTCGTGATTGGCTGGATTGGTTTGGGCCTTTGGGTGATATAATATATGTATGAATATGAATCCACTTAATCTCATAATTGTTTTTACGATTATCATTATTTCTACGGTGCTTCATGAGGTGGCGCATGGTTATGCGGCTTATTTTCAGGGTGATACGACAGCTAAGGATGAGGGAAGGTTGTCTTTAAACCCATTAGTGCACTTAGATTTATTTACTTCGGTAATTCTGCCAATTTTACTTTATCTTACAGGTGGCGTAGTGCTAGGTGCGGCGAAACCGGTACCAGTAGATAGGCGAAACTTAAAGAATGGGGAAGGCTCGATGGCAATTGTGGCACTAGCTGGACCGATGATGAATCTTTTGATTGCATTTCTAATGTTTATGATTGGACATTTTACGGGATTTTTAGATAATCGGGGTGTGATCGGGTTTATTTTTGGACAAACGATTATTATGAACCTTGGTTTTATGGCGTTTAATTTAATTCCAATTCCACCATTAGACGGCTCTAGGGTGCTGTATTATTTCTTATCGGATAAATTACGCGACGTAATGGACTTTATCGAAATGCGTATGGGGATTTTGTTTGTTTATCTATTCTTGGTGATTTTCGGTAGTGCATTATCGACCATAACTTATAATGTGATGGTGGGAATTTTAAGCGTATTCTATCTGTTAGTCGGGGTGGCATAGGTTAAAATATTGGGTGAATTATAAATATTGTCAGGTGGTAATAACTGGTGAGTATTAGTGCTTGATAAGGGGTGGGAGGGGGCTAGATTTGAATTGCAGAAAGCAATTTTTACTGCTATAATCAAATTATCCTAGTGGCAACATGATTTTCTGTATAGTCATGTTAAGGGATTTCGTGGTAATGGTTCTGTGGAATTATTACATAAGATTTTACCCACCGTAGTTAGATATTACGGAAAATATATGCCACTAGGATTTTTTGTTCTATAATAGACATATTAACCATGAGAATTTTGGTGGGAATGGATGAAGCAAAAAGTTAGAGTAGTCGGAATTATTAAAAAGGATGATAGCTTTTTGTTACTGAAAAAAGTATTGCATGATGACTCGGATGCGGTGATATGGAGTTTGCCGGCGGGGAAGATTAATTTTGGTGAGCAGCCAGAAGAGGCGATGGGGCGAACAATTTTTGAGACTTTGAATCAGAAGATTGAGACAATTAAAATTCGTGATGTAATTACTTTTACGAATCAGAGTGATGGTTCGAATATTTATAATTTATATATCATATATGATATAACTTTGACGGAAAATAGTGATTTAAAGCTTGAATTAAGTGATAAATATTCGGCTTATAAATATGTGAATTTCTCGACGGATGTGAATTCGAATTTTCGATTGGCGGACGATACAGCTTCGGTAATTAGTGTAGAATTTGGACACAGGAAAATTGGAAAAGTGAATCGAATTGACGCGAGGGCGGCGGTGTTGGGGGCGACGATTTATACGGATGGGGGGTCGAGGGGAAATCCTGGTCCTTCGGCGATTGGTTATGTAATTATTGATGAAAATGGTAAAGAAGTGGAGCGAGGTGGGGAATTTATCGGCTATGCTACTTCGAGATTGGCGGAATATTATGGCTTGAAAGCGGGGATTGAGAAAGCACTCCAATATGGATTTAAAACTGTGAAATTCGTGTCGGATAATTTGATGATGGTGAATCAAATGAATGGAATTTATACGGTGAAAAATAGTGATATTTTGCCGGTGTATGAGGAAATTTTGAAATTGATTCAGCGATTTGACGCAGTGGCATTCACACATGTGAGACGCGAACAAAATCAGGCGGCGGATGCGGAATTAAATACGGTTTTAGACGAATACACGATTGAAAGAATCTAAAATTGATTCTGGACGAATAAATGATTGAAAGAATTTAAAACTGATTTACGACAAATATATGATTGAAAGAGCCTAAAAATGATTCTGCTTGTGGTAAAATAGAGAAAACGGGAGAGAATCAGTGAAGGTATTTTTTGCAGATAAACGAATCTTTGGTCTAGGAATTTTGTGTGCAAGTTTTTTGGGATTATGCTTATGCCAAAATAAAGCAGAAGCATTATATATCTCTTTTTTATCGGCTTCGATTGATTCCTCGAAAACCATTGAGGTAGATGCGAATGAAATGACGAATAATCATGACGGTTTTTTCAAATTTGAAATTAATGGTACTTATAACGGGCATGTGAAAAATGGATTTTACGCCACGATCAGTACGGCGAGCGAAGAGCAGGCATTGGTGCCGACGAGGCCACAAAATCCGACGAAAATTAATCCGTTGCCAGACCAGCGAGAATTTTTGGATTTTGAGAATAATATGTGGGGCTATAAGTTGCGTGACAATACGAAATATTCGCCAATTCCAAAGAAGTCGGCTCGTGAGAAATTCATCGAGAGTGAGCATGAATCAGAGGGGAATTACACTTTTGATGTAGGGATGCGAATCGGCCGAAATTTGAGTGATGATGTCTATTCGAATAAAATTGTGGTATCGTTCGTGGCGAACCCGTTTGGGAACGCCAGGGTTGGAATAAGGGATAGATTTGCGTCGGATTTCTTGGATCACATGACTACATTAGCTAATGGGAAAGAGAATATTGAATATATTAAACGAAGTAACGTGCCGCCATCTAGTGATAAAAATATTAAGCATGCAGAATCTGTGGATTCACGATATGAAGTTGTGGTATGGTATGAGCAGGAAACAAAAACTGCATATTATTTTACGGATGGTGAAAAAATTACACTACCTCAGCTTGGCAATCAAATGTTTGTCGGAATGAATAATTTAAAAGAAATAGATCTTAGTAATTTTGATACTTCGGAAATGACGAGTTTCTATCAAATGTTTATGGGGTTGCCAAAAATAAAAACATTAGATTTGTCTGGTTTTAATACTAATAAGATTGATGTAATGCTTGAAATGCTTGCGGATATGCCAGAACTTGAAATGGTGAATTTATCGAATTTTAATATGTCAAGAGTAAGCTATATAGGAGAAATGTTTAGGGGTGATAGTAAATTAAAGACAATATATGCGAACAGCGATTTAGTGCCAGGAGGGCCGAATAGGTTTCTGGATTGGTCGGGTGTTTTTAAGGGATGTGTAAGTTTAGTGGGCGGAAACGGGTCAAAAATGGCGGAGAGCGAGTTATCTCATTCTAGCCGAGATTGGATGCGGATTGATCGTCCGGGGGTACCAGGATATTTAACGATGAAGTCAAATTAGGATAATTGCGTCAGAACAAGATATTTTAGTGATGAAGTTAAATTTAGGTGTAATCTGACTGGGATTTTGTGATAAGATAGAAATAGAGCTTGAAAGATAATCGCTTGGCTTAGCCAAGAGGAAAGTCCGGGCAGCATAGAACGCAGTAGTCGTTAATGGCGACCGTTCGAAAATTTAGACGGCTTCGGCCTAAAAAATTGAAGAATAGGGAAAGTACCACAGAGACAATACCGCCTTCGGGCAAGGGTGAAAAGTGTAAGGTAAGAGCTTACGGCAATCCATGGTGACATGGTTGATGGCAAACCCTACTGGCTGCAAGGAGTGCTACTAAACTTTGGTTCGAAGATGCACGCTTACCGCTTGAATATTTTGGCAACAAAATATCTAGATAGATGATTATCGGCTAAAAGGGAAGAAACTTTTATTGTGGTTTTACTTGTGATAAGAGTATTTGCGCCTTTTAGTTACAAAACCCGGCTTACTGATAGCTTAAAAATAGACCCTTACGGGTCTATTTTGTTATATTCGATTGAATAAATTATTTGATCAAACCTTTTTTCTTCAAAGTACGAAGAGCTGCGGTACTAACATTGATCTTAAGTTTTTTGCCACCGATGAGGAGGGTTTTCTTTTGAATGTTTGGTTTGAAAACTTTACGGGTCTTGTGCTGGGAGAAGCTTACATTATGACCGTACATTTTTCCTTTACCGGAAATTTCGCAAATAGCCATTATTTAATCTCCTTTTTAACTTGTTCAACAATTGCCTGGAAGGCAGCTGGCTGATTGACAGCTAATTCGGCCAAGATCTTGCGATCAACAGCGATATTTTGCTTCTTCATACCATTGATGAGTTGAGAATAGTTCAAATCATATTGGTGAGCGGCGTTATTGATACGAGTGATCCAAAGGGCACGAAGATCGCGTTTACGATTACGGCGATCGCGGTAAGCGTAGCGAAGGGCCTTAATAACACCTTGTTTAGCTAGACGGAAGCTGCGGGTGCGGTAATGTTGCATACCCTTAGCGGCAGCTAGAATTTTCTTATGTTTTGCGCGTGCGGCAACACCTCTTTTGATTCTCATGATTAAACTCCTAATGCGCTTTTAATGTTTTTAGCAATCTTACCCTCGACTGCACCAGCAGTCTTCATGTTACGTTTGCGGGCTTTAGATTTTTTGGCAAGAATGTGGTTGCCATAGGCGCGTTCGCGGATTAATTTACCGGTGCCGGAAATTTTAATACGCTTAGCAGTACCTTTGTGAGTTTTAAGCTTTGGCATAGGCTTTCCTTTTAGTTAATTTAGTATTCAATGTGCGATCAGGGAACCTTGAAAGTAGGAAATTACTTTTTTCGTACTCCGACTGATAAATTGCGTCCAGCAAATTGTGGTTTTCCTTCGACAATGGCGCAGTCGGCCATTTGTTCGAGAATACGATCGAGAAGTTGAGAACCAATTTCTTTGTGTGCCATTTCACGACCCTTGAAGGTAATGATAATACGGCAGTGATCGCCATCTTCGAGAAAACTCTTAATTTTGCGGATTTTAATATTGAGGTCATTGTCGCTGATTTTGAGACCAATTTTCATTTGCTTGAGCTCGGATTGCTTTTCGCGAGCTTTTTTACGATTTTTAGCCTCTTCTTTCATCTTTTGGTACTGATATTTGCCCCAATCGATGATTTTAACGACCGGAGGGGTGGCATTACCTGCAATTTCGACGAGGTCGACACCTTGCTCCCGGGCCAGAACCTGAGCTTCTTTGCTTGACATGATGCCAAGCTGCTCTCCATTAGTGCCAATAACGCGTACCTGTTCATAGCGGATTTCTCCATTGATTTTGGTGCGTGAAGTCTTAGTACTAATGTTGATTCCTTTCTTTTTAACCTTAGAGTGAATTATAACAAAATTTTTAGGGATTTTCAAGGGGTAAATCAGGGTGAAAAGATAGTAAAGCAGATGGCTTCCTTGAGGTGTTCGAGTTTGATTTCTGGTGAGCTATCATAATCGGCAATGGTGCGACTGAGTTTGATGATTTTAATGATGGCACGAGAGGAAAGTTTAAAGGTTTCAGTAGCGCGTTTTAATTCGGTTTTTAAGGTTGAGCTCAGGTGGATATATTGAGAAATTTCAGTAGATGTGAGGGTGCCGTTGAATTTTTCTAAAGAATGATAACGTTTGGCTTGAAGTTCGGTGATGCGGAGAATTTTATCTCGGTAAAAATTAAGATTTTTAGCGGAATTTTCAGGCGGAGATTTGATGGCGAGACGATCGATAAGGAGATTTTGATCAAGATAGGGAAGATGAAGCTTGATGTCGATGCGATCAAAAATTGGGCCACTGAGATGTTTGGTATAATTGTGAATTTGAGTGGGGGTGCAGGTGCAGGGTTTAATGTGTGATCCGTAGTAACCGCAGGGGCAGGGGTTCATGGTCGCGAAGAGCGTAAAATTGGCAGGGAATGTGGTGCGCTCTTTGGCGCGGGAAATCGAAATTTGGTGGTCTTCGAGAGGCTGACGCATAGCCTCAAGTACAGAGCGGGGAAATTCGGGTAATTCATCGAGAAAAAGAATGCCGAGATGGGCGAGAGAGATTTCGCCAGGAGTTATGGGGTTTCCGCCACCAATTATAGAACAGGCAGAGCTGCTATGGTGAGGCTGACGAAAGGGGCGTTTTTGAGGAATTTGATCAAGTTCGGTGGTGAGACCGTGAATTTTGTAAATTGAGATAAGCTCGGCGGGGCTAGGTGGCGGAAGAAGATCTTTGGCTGCACTCGCGAGTAAAGTTTTACCACTACCTGGTGGCCCAGAAAGAAGTAGATTATGATGTCCGGCAATAGCAAGAATGAGGGCGCGCTTGGCAAAATCGAGACCTTGAATTTGGTCAAGAGTGCAGAAAGAAGAGTTAGGGAAAGAAATGGGGGTGGAACTAGAGTTCTTTTCTAAAATCGACGTGAGGTCTGGAGGGGAAATTTGACTTGAACTGCCAAGTGGCGAGATCGAACTTTGGTGTTTAAGATGAAGGAAGAGCTGCTTAAGGGTGCGCACGGGATAAATTTCGATACCTTGGATAAGGGTGGATTTGGCGGCGGAAGCGGCGGGAAGAAAAATTTGTTTAAAACCGTGATTTTTAGCGGTCTCAATAATATTGAGGATACCTTTGACTGGCTTAAGACTGCCATCGAGAGATAATTCGCCGGTAAAAAAGAGGCCTTTAATATCATCTTCACGAAGTTGTTTGGCGAGAATTAGAATATTGATGGCGATAGGTAAATCTAGGGAAGAGCCACTCTTAATGAGGTCAGCGGGGGCGAGATTGATAGTGATCTTGTGTTTCGGAAAAGAGAAATCTGAATTCATGATGGCACTGCGAACGCGTTCTCTAGATTCAAGAATGGTTTTATCGCCCATACCTACGAGATTAAAACTCGGGAGACCTTTATTGGTGGTGCCCTCAACTTCAATAAGTTGTCCAGAATAGCCGGTAGGGATGGCGGTAAATACTTTAACATTCATAATTCTATGATGAATCTTTTATTTGAAAATGCCAAGAAAATGATGATTTTGGTGATGAGAAAAATAAATTTTGAGTAGGGATTTAAGGGGTAGGAGATAGATAAATAAGTTAAATCATAACTTGCTTATGTTTTTGATAACTTGCTTATGCTTAGTATTTTTTGCAGAATGAACGTGGTGTGAGCTAACTAGGGGAAGATTGAGAAAGAATAGAGTATGGTCTATCTTTTTATGATATAATTAAATTAGTTGGGGCTGACAAAGCTTAGACGGATTATTAACAGATATCAGGCATGACGATTGATACCGTAAGTATTGAAAAAGTGAAGAAAATACTTCCAAGCACGTGCTTTATGCACCTGCTTTTGCCTAATTTAATATAGGCTGGTCTAACTCCAAGTTTTCGTAGTAGTTAGATTATCAGATTTACGAGAATAGATTTCGGACAGTGACGAGGCTGAAGTTGAAAATCAGTCATGGTAATCTATAGTTTTGTTATTTGTCGCTATAGATATAAACCAAGATGAAATAAATAACTATGCATGTAGAATGATATCATGAAGATTTTTCGGACCCGGAGGCAGTATCCGGCAGCTCCACCAATCGATTTTTAATGGCCTTTTTCGAGGCTATTTTTTATGTTTTTAAATAAATAAATGCCTGAGAAATGATTTTTGATTGAAATTAAAAAATGTAAAAAGATACGTAACAGGGGTGAGAGATGTAAAATAGCTCAAAATAATAAAATATGTGTTCAAGTAAAACTAAAATTGTTCAAAAATAGTGAACAGAGTTAACAGGGGTAGATGTGGAAAACTAAAAAATACGCAAAAATTGTAAAATAATTATTCAAAAATATGTTGACATTAGCGTTTTGAAGCGGTATTATAGAGGTAGCTTTTGAATAACAAAATTGTTCACAAGCCAAAAACAAACAATATAGCCAAAAAACTCCACACTCTACAAAAGAAATCGGTATTCCTCGCAGTTTGACCGATTTCTTTTTTTATTTTGAATATTTTGATGGTTTTATTATTGGATTTTTATGACACATTGCGGCGTGTCTTTTTTTGTAACTAAAAAAATAGTTTTTGGTCTTAATATAGAATTAATATGTAGCTAAGAAAATATGCCAAAAAATATTTTTAGATTTTTATAAAGTTTTAATGGTTTCTAAAATTATTTGTTTCTAAAATATAAATGATTTTTATAACAACTAGGATCTTTTATTTGTTAGACGTTTTTTAGACGTTATTTTTTTTGTGAGTTTTTGTCGGTTGGTACATGGAAGCATTTTTGATCAGAAAAAAGAAAAGGGAATAGTAAAGGTTTTTTGGTTCAGCAATATAAAAAGGGGGAATTATTTAAATTTTAGTATGATTAAAGTTGGGGTGATTTTCTATAGTATTTAGAATGAGATTTTAGGTAATTTTCTATGAATATTGTTGTATTTTGTTAAAATTTTAATTACAACATGTATGGTTTTTGGCTATTTTGTAGTAATTTATACAATTATAGATGTTTGATATTTTAGATATTTAACAGGTTATTATGCTATTATGTTGTATTTATTACTTAAATATTTAATGAAAAAGGCTTGCATAAATTAGACACCCATGATACTATAAGAATGTCGAAAGACAAAAATACAAATAAACAACACATTAACAATTAGGAGAAAGACCAATGTAGCGACTAAGACTACGTTAGCCAGATTTTCTGGCGTATCAGCTGAGGCTGATCTTTTGCCCCACTAAAAGTGGAGCGGTCAATTTCAAGCGGTGATGGTTGTGGCTTATAGTTATGTTTTTTGCCAGATAACCACCCGCTTGACTATGGTATTTTTCATCGTACATTAGATAAATTTATGGAAAATCGAAGCATTAGGAAATATTTCTGGGAGGGAATAGGAAATTGCTTTATAATAGTCTTATGGTTAATCTTTTGATCGGAATTTCAAGCTTAATTTCTTTGGTTATTTTGGTAGTTATGCTCTTCACTACTACACCAATGATGGTCGGCCCGCTAGGGATTATGCTGGCTTTTGTGCTGCTTTATGTTCTGGTTTTTGGAATTATTACCTGGGTGATGAACCTGTTTTTGAAGGTAGTTTTTCTAAAAAACAGAACTACACAGACGGACTATTTTAAGGCGGGAATTATTGCGATGTATCCGATTATGTTGTTGATTTTGGTGGCTTCAAGTGTGACGAATTTGCTGGTTTTGATTTTCTTGCCGGCAATTTTTGTTGGTTTGCTATTTTTTGTGTTCACTAAGATGGTGAAATAGTATTTTTTTCATAGTGTTTATGCTAAAATAGGGGCATGGATCAGAAAAATATTGGGCAGGTTTCTGGAGTAAATGATCGAGAACGACAGGATTTTTCTGGCTTAAATTCTTCTTCGGTGGAACAGGTACCGGATGGGGTGGGGCAGATGCCTTCGGGTGATTTTGGTGCTGAACAGGTTCCAACAGGGATGACACAAGATGAGGCTGTGGCTAGATTGAATCAAATGTTTGAAGCTCAGGGAATGCCTGGGGCGAACGGTTTTGACGGAGGACAGATGGCGATGGGCCAGATGGCGATGCAGGCGCAGATGAACGGTATGCCAGAACAAGCGCAGATGAATGGCGTGTTAAATCAGGCGCAGATGAATAGTGTGCCGGGGCAGGCGCAGTTTGAGCAGGTAAACCCTATGCAATTTCGTTCAGAGCAGATACAAGGCTTTGAAAGTGCAAATTCACAGATTGAACAAGAAAAAAATCTGGAGACAGAACGGGCGGAGGTCGAACAAGGGGATGAATTTAGTGATGAGGGGGTGCCAAAAAGTGATTTAGGGAAGATCGTAACAGTGGGGACGCGGACTTTCGAAGATGGAAAACTGATTGGTACAGATCTGCCGAAGGCGCGAGACAGAGATGGCTTAGAAGAAGAAATTCTGAAAGAAGTTGAGAAAACTAAGAAGATTAAAAGTCCAACCATGCAGTATCGACAAAAAAGAATGCTGAGCGCGAAGCTTCTGCTCGACAGATACGGAAGAATACTCGGTCAGGATAATTAGATGAAGATCAGGGGTAAATAGGAAAGAAAAAGGTTAACCTGAAAAAGAGTTTAGGAAAAAAGAAGATAAATTAAAAAAAGACATAGCTAAGCAAGACAAAAGAAGAGATAAAAATGAGCGAAAATCCGGTGGAAAATATCATTATGCGAAAGAATGCGGCGGGGACGCCGGCGGATTCTGGTGCGGCAAATGACACTCCGAAAAATGCGCAAAGTGAACAAAAAAATAGTTCAATTTTTACGCCAAAGCAGGAGGCGGATTTTTCGAAAATTTTCTCTAACAACATCATAATTGGTGTACAAATTTTTATTTTAGTTTTAGTGGCAGCTCTCTTTGTGGGGGTGAAAATTTTAGCCAAAAAACGCAAAGCGAAAGAATATGAGCGTTCACTAAAATTAATTCCACTTTTGATTCATTTACCTCCTGCTACTGATGATATTCAGGGCGGCGGAAGAGATGAGCGCGATGTGAATGAAGAGGCGATTTCGCAGTCGACAATTATGTATTCAATCATCGCTTCGACGCTGAAAAAAGAGAGTTTTAATACAAAATTATACGGCCAGAAATATTTTTCATTCGAAATGGTGGTGGTCGACGGTTTGGTGAAGTATTATGCCGTGGTGCCAGCAGTGACCACGGAAATTGTGAAACAGGCAATTCAATCTTCTTATCCAACGGCGCGCTTAGAGGAAGCAGAGGTGGAAAATATTTTCTCGAATGCAGGTCTGGGTGACGAAGCGAAAGAAGATGAAGATAGCCGTAATGTGGCAGGCGGTGAACTGATTTTTAAGAAGGAAGAATACTATCCAATCCAGGTATTTTCAGAATCGAAATGGGATGCACAGTTAGCGATTTTGAACGCTTTCGCGAAGGCGAAAAAAGGTGAAGGGTTGGGGTTGCAGCTGATGTTCCGCCCAGTGGGGGATAGTTGGCGAAAAAAAGTTGAAGAAATTGTAAAAAATTTACGTGAGGGTAAAAAAGTTAAGTCTGGCAGCGGATTCTTCGGACAGGGCCGAGTACTAAATTTAATCATGGACGTTATTCGTGCACCATTCGAGGTGCCGGAGCTGCATGAATATGAAAAAGGTAAAGAAACGACGAAGGAAGTTTCACAGGCGAAGCTCGACGAAGCCCAAATGATTGAAAATAAAACCAAGTATCCGGTTTTTGAATGTTTGATTCGCGTGGTAGCGCATTCTAGTAGCCATGAACGCAGTGAGGCCTTGGTTGGCGGTGTGGTGGCAGCGTTTTCACAATTGGATTCGCCAACCATGAACGGTTTCAAATATGATATGGCGAAAAAAATGGACACTTTGGTGACGAATTATATTTTTCGCTTTTTCCCAACCAAGAAAAAGGGGATGATTTTGAATACGCAGGAATTGGCTTCGATTTTTCATTTGCCATCTGAGGCGGCAATCCCATCATCGGGGGTAGAGAGGCAGATGACGAAACAGGTAGATGCGCCAACCGTATTAGTAGAAGAGGGTTTGGAGCTCGGGGTCAACGAATATCGTGGCAATACGAAGATGATTAAGCTAAGTGAAGATGACCGTAGGCGCCATACCTATATTATCGGTGCCTCTGGTATGGGTAAGTCGGTACTTTTGAAGAATTTGGCCTATCAAGATATGTTGGCAGGTAGGGGCTTCTGTTTTATTGATCCGCACGGTGACGTAACAGAGGAGTTGCTTTCGATGGTGCCAGAAAATCGTATCGACGATGTGATTTACTTTGATCCATCAGATACAGATTTTCCAATTGGTATGAATATGTTGGAATTTGCCACTACGGAACAGAAAGATTTTATCGTGCAAGAGGGAATTAATATGCTCTATTCGCTGTATGACCCTGGACACACGGGTATTTTTGGTCCACGCGGTGAGCAGATGTTTAGAAATGCGGCGTTGCTTTTGATGAGTGATCCGAGAGGTGCGACTTTTCTCGATATTCCGAGTCCATTCATTAACCCAGATTTAGTGGCAGATAAGCTGAAATATGTGACAGATCGTGACCTCTTTGATTATTGGACCAAAGAATTCCCAGCTTCTCAAAAATCGAATGATGCCGGTGAGGTGGTGACATGGTTTGCTTCAAAATGGAGCCCGTTTAAGCAAAATACGATGATGAAAAGGGTGCTGGGGCAGACCAAATCGGGCTTTAATATTCGTGAAATTATGGATCAGCAAAAAATTCTTTTGGTGAACCTTTCGAAAGGTAAGCTCGGAGAACTAAACTCGAAGCTTCTGGGTATGATTTTCGTAATGAAATTCCAGACGGCGGCGATGTCGAGGGTAGATACGCCAGAGCATGAACGTAAGGATTTCTGTCTGTTCGTGGATGAGTTTCAGAATTTTTCGACAGAATCTTTTGAATCGATTTTGTCGGAAGCTCGTAAGTTTCGTTTGAATTTGATTGTGGCAAATCAGTTTATGACGCAGTTAACAGATAAGATTCGTGAGGGTGTACTGGGTAACGTAGGTACGATTATTGCGGGTCGTCTGGGCGTAACAGATGCGGAAATGATGGAAAAAGTCTTTACGCCGACTTTTAAGGCGGAAGATTTGCATAAGCAACCAAACCATCACGCGATTGCGACGGTTTTGATGCATGGTATGCCATCGGCGCCGTTTACGATGAACCTTTTGCCACCGAGGGGTAAGGAAGACCGGAATATTTTTGCCGCTCTGAAAGATTATTCGGCGAAGAAATATGGTCGTCCAGGGGAAGAAGTGGAAAAGGAAATCGAGGATCGCTTGAGAATTAGTGACGGTGATGAGGGGCGAGCAAATATTGAAAATGGGAATTTTGCTAGCAATGAACCTTGGGATGGAGCGATGGATGCGGCGCTTGGTTTAGATAATTTTGATCGAGACGAAAAGGGTATTCCATTAGGGGTGAAGAAAGTGCCGGCCAGTGAGGCGAAGGCGGGGAGCCCAGAGATGGCGGAATTTTTGGAGAAAATGAAAGCCGAGGGGGGCGGCGAGAAAAAGGCTGAGAGGGCGACTGGTAATATGGCTGAAGTAGCGGCTGGAAGAGGTGAATCTGATGGGGTAGACGCGGGGGCTAGTAAAGATGGTGGTGCGGAATTTACCTTGGATGATATTAATGCAGAGCTAGATGATTTGATGGCGGGAAAGAATTCTGCGACTGCGGATGATTTGATGGCGGGAAAGAGTGCTGCGGCTGCGGAGCCAGAGGTGGTAAACGTGCCGATGGAAGCCGTATCTGAGGTGAATCAGGAAGATGGGCGTCTAAAAGACGGCACGGTGATTAAAATTCGCTAAAAATTAAAAAGGCTATAAGTACCCAAAAAATTGAAACAAGGGCCTTAAAACGGCTTAGAACGCGAAATATCACTATTTTACCTTGACAGCTAAACTAAAAATGGTTACACTAAAGTAGATATCAAGTGAGGTTAAAACGACTGGAAAAGGGATTCGAAAAGAATCATTTGGAAAGACGTGGGTGGTGAGCCAGAGAGGTATCAAGTTAACTTAAAAGAGGTATTTTCTTGATGGCTGGAAAACAAAAAGTAGAAGAATACGACAGCTCAGAAATTCAAGTTCTAGAGGGACTTGAACCTGTTCGCGTGCGTCCAGGTATGTATATCGGTTCGACCGGTTACGATGGTTTGCATCATTTAATTAAAGAAATTGCGGATAACTCGATTGACGAAGCGATTGCAGGTTACGCAAATAAAGTCGAAATTACACTGCTGGCTGACGGGGGTGTAAAGGTGGAAGATAACGGACGTGGTATTCCGGTAGATCTTCATCCAAAGACGCATAAATCGACGCTGGAAACGGTTTTGACCGTGCTGCACGCTGGTGGTAAGTTCGGTGGTGGTGGTTATAAGGTTTCATCTGGTCTTCACGGGGTGGGCTCCTCTGTTGTGAACGCACTTTCAACCAAGATGATTGCCGAAGTTTATCGTGAGAAAAAAGTCCATCACATTGAATTTGAAACGGGTAAAACTATAGCACCTTTGAAGGTGGAAGGCGGGACAAGCAAACAGGGAACTTGTATTGTTTTTTATCCAGATCCAACCATTTTTAAGGAAACGACGACTTTTGATTACAGCTGGGTATCGCACTATGCGAGACACCAGGCCTACCTCACTAAGGGAATTTTAATTTCGGTCTTTGATGAACGTACCGGTGCGAGAGAGGCTTTCTACTTCGAAGGGGGGATTAAGAGCTACGTGAAGCGTCTAAATAACGGCAAGGAAGTGCTTTCGGATACGATTTTCTATGTTGATAAACAGATTGAAGATTCGGAAGTGGAAATTGCCGTTCAATACAATGATACGTATGCAGAAACCATGAAGCCATTTGCAAACAACGTTTTGACCCCTGAAGGTGGCTCACACGTGGTGGGTTTTCGTACGGCTTTGAACCGTGTATTAAACGATTATGCGCGTAAGAATAATCTTTTGAAAGAAAAAGAAGATAACCTAACCGGTGACGACATTCGTGAAGGTTTGACGGCGGTGATTTCGGTGAAATTGCCAAACCCAGAATTCGAAGGTCAGACCAAGAATAAGTTGGGTAACCCAGAGGTGCGTGGCTATGTCGATAAGGTGATGAGTGAATATTTCGGTTATTTTTTGGAAGAAAATCCAGCGATTGCGAAGAAAATTGTCGGTAAGGCGACCTTGGCGGCGCGTGCCCGCAAGGCGGCAAGAGCGGCGCGTGATAACGTGATTCGTAAGGGTGCCTTCGAAGGTTTGAATTTGCCTTCGAAATTGGCGGACTGTTCTTCTAGAGATCGTTCAGAGTGTGAGCTCTTTATCGTAGAGGGTAATTCGGCAGCGGGTTCCGCAAAGGAAGGTCGCAACTCGAAGATTCAGGCAATTTTGCCACTACGTGGTAAGGTGTTAAATACCGAGCGTGCGAGATTAGATAAGATGTATGCGAACGCGGAGCTGGTGTCTTTGATTAAGGCTCTAGGTGTAGGAATTGGTGATCAGTTCGATATCTCTGGACTACGTTACTTTAAGATTGTGTTTATGACCGATGCGGATGTGGATGGTGCGCATATTTCGACGTTACTTCTGACTTTCTTCTTCCGCTATATGCCAGAGGTAGTGAAGGGTGGACACGTCTATTTGGCAAAACCACCACTGTTTGGCTTGATTAAGGGTACGGGGGCGAACCGTAAAATTGATTATATTTACGATGAAGCAGCCTTGGAAGAAAAATTGACTCAGCGTATCGAAGAACGTGTGAAGGAAGGTTTGAAGATTAATCCAGAAGACGAACGCTTCAAGCAGGCTGGCTACACCGCACAACAACGTTTTAAGGGTCTTGGTGAAATGAATGCGCAACAGCTTTGGGATACCACGATGAATCCAGAGAACCGTGTTTTGATTCGTGTGAATATTGAGGATGCGGAAAAAGCGGATGCGATTTTTACGAAATTGATGGGTACGGAAGTTGAACTACGTAAAAACTTTATTCAGTCGCGTGCCGCCTCAGTTAATATTGATGATTTGGACTTCTAAGGAAAGGATGAGAAATGACGAAAAACGATAAAAAAGTTCCACAAGAGCCAAATGACGAAAAAATCAATGCTGAGATGAATGTGGCAGAAAATACGGCAGAAGGAATGATTGAAGAAGCTGCAGAAGAGATGGAAGATGCTCATCTGGGCGGACTAACCGCGCACCGTGCAGTGGACGGGGTAGAAGAATTGACCGTTGAGAACGTGATGGAAGATTCTTTCTTGCGTTATTCGATGTCGGTGATTATTGATCGTGCTTTACCAGACGTGCGTGACGGCTTGAAGCCGGTACATCGCCGTATTCTTTATGCGATGTATAAAAATGGTTGGCGTGCGCCACATGCGACAGTGAAGTCAGCGCGTATCGTCGGTGAAGTGATGGGTAAATACCACCCACACGGTGATTCTTCGATTTATGATGCAATGGTGAACTTGGCGCAACCTTGGAAGATGCGTTATACCTTGGTAGAAGGTCAAGGTAACTTCGGTTCGATGGATGGTGATGATCCAGCGGCTTCACGTTACACTGAGGCCAGAATGGATAAGGTGGGCGCTGAACTTCTGGCAGATATCGAGAAGGAAACCGTAGATTTTCGTGATAACTTCGACGGTACAGAAAAAGAGCCAGTAGTTTTGCCAGCAGCCTTGCCAAATATTCTTTTGAATGGTCAGATGGGTATCGCGGTCGGTATGGCAACGAATATTCCACCACATAACCTCGGTGAAGTAGTGGATGCGACGGTGGCTTTGATTGAAAACCCAGAGGCAAGTCTGGAAGATTTAATGAAACATGTGAAGGGTCCAGATTTTCCAACGGGTGCCGAAGTTTACGGTGGCGCACCGATGAAGCAGGCTTATGCCACCGGTAAGGGTTCGGTAACGATTCGTGCGGTAGCCAACATCGAAGAGCGCAAGAATGGCCGCTTTAATATTGTGATTACCGAAGTGCCTTACGGAATGAGTAAGGAAGGTTTTATCGAGAAGGTTCGTCAGCTGGTTTTGGATAAAAAATTGACTCACATCGCGGATGCACGTGACGAGTCAGCACGCGGTAAGATTCGCGTGGTGGTGGAATTGAAGAAGGATGCTTATCCAAAGAAAATTTTGAATCAGCTCTATAAGATGACGGATTTGCAGACCAATTTCCACTATAACGTTTTGGCTTTGGTGAATGGAATTCAGCCACGGATTATGGGACTCAAGGAGATTTTGGTAGAGTTTATTAAGCATCGCCAAAAAGTGATTCGTCGCCGTACGGAGTATGACCTACGTAAGGCTAAGGAACGCGCGCATATTCTTGAAGGTTTGAAAATCGCCCTGGATAACATCGATGAAGTGATTAAAACGATTCGTGAATCTTACGATGATGCGGATAAGCGCTTGATGGAACGCTTCGGTCTCTCGGAAATTCAGGCGGCAGCGATTTTAGCAATGCAGCTACGCCGTTTGCAGGGTCTGGAACGCGATAAGATTGAAGCAGAATTGCAAGAATTGATGGCTTTAATTGCGAAATACGAAGAAATTTTGGCAGATGAAGCGAAGATTTTGAACGTTGTAAAAGAAGAGCTGCTAGCCATGAAAGAAAAATATGGCGACAAGCGTCGTTCGAAGATTTTTAATCATGAACTTGGTAAATTCTCGGAAGAAGAATTGATTCCAGAAGAAGAAAGTGTGATTTTGCTCACGGCAGAGAATTACATCAAGCGTGTGTCGCAGACTGACTTCCGCCGCCAAAACCGTGGTGGTAAGGGCAAGAGGGGGATGACCACGAAGGAAGAAGATGTAATTTCGCAGATTTTGACGACAAATTCGCATGATTATCTTTATATCTTCACCTCACAGGGCCGTATGTTTAAGATGAAGGCCTACGAAGTGCCACAGGCTTCTTTGACAGCTAAGGGTACGGCAGCAGTGAATCTGTTGAACATGCATCCAGACGAAAAGATTACGGAGATTATTAAATATAACGAAGATAATCAGCAGTCTGATGATAAGAGTGATGACGAGGCGGATGAATACCTCTTTATGGCGACTAAAAACGGTACGATTAAGAAGACCGCGATGAAAAATTACGCAAATGTGCGCTCGAATGGTCTAATTACGATCAAATTGGATCCAGGAGATGAACTGAAGTGGGTGAAGCCAACTACAGGGAAGAATGATATCATTATTTCTACCTCGGCTGGTCAAGCAATTCGCTTTAATGAAGCAGATGTGCGTGCGATGGGTCGTTCGGCAATGGGCGTGCGTGGGATGCGTCTCCGTCCGAAAGATGAAGTGGTGGGGATGGATATCGTGACCGATCCAAAGCAGAAATTGATTGCGGTTTCGGCTAATGGTTACGGTAAGTCTACGCTGGTTTCGAATTTCCCAACTCATAAACGTGGTGGTGTGGGTATCAAGGTAGCGGCAGTGACGGCGAAGACTGGTCCAATCGTGGCAGTGCATACCTTAGATCCAGAGGCGAGCGAAGTGATTATGATGTCATCAAACGGTCAGGCGATTCGTGTGGCGGTGAAGGATATTCCAACCCTCGGTCGCGCCACGCAAGGTGTACGCATCATGCGAATGGCAGATGGGGATACGGTGGCCTCGATCGGTATCGTCTTGCCAGAAGAAAAAGATGAAGAAGAGACTAATGAATAGTTGAGTCTTTAGAAAAAAGTACGCGTCTAGCGTACTTTTTTGTGGTGGGGTTTGGGTGGTTTTTGCGCTAGCGAAGGGGATTTTTTGAGCGGATTTTGAGACTTTTTGCGTGGTATAACTTGCTTATGGTAATTGATAACTTGCATATGCTAAAAAATTTTTGGGGGATTTTACCTCTGTTAAATTATTTTTGAAAATGCTTATGGTTGTGATTTTTGAGATTTTTCGCTATGGTGCAGATAAATAAAACAGTGAGGTAATATGAAAAATCAGCAAACAAAGAAAATGAAAAAGACAGTACTAGGATTTTTAGGGTTCAGTGTGTTGACGCTTGGGCTGGGGCTTGGGGTAAACTCGGCAGTTTTTGCGACATTGAGAAAAACTGAATTAATTGATAGAAATATCGTGCTTTCGGGGATCGTAAAAGAAAAATCTGAGCAGGATTCTGGAGTGGAGGGCAGTGAAAATACGGTGGGGGATGAAAATTCTGATGGTAAAAATTCTGATAGTGAAAATTTGAAAAATGCAACCTTAGAAGAAGGAGTCTTAGAAGGTGAGGTCTCGGAAGGCGAACTCGAAGGAGCCGATGTGGATGAGGGGGAATTAGATGAAAAAGAAATTTCAGAAGTACCAGTGTTGGGTCAGGTCGGTCAAACTTTGAAGGATTTTTGGTGGATTCTGGCAATTTTAGGGGGATTAATTAGCTTTCTTCTAGTCTTCTTGTTTATCAAAAAGAAAGGAAAACGAAATATTCACCACTTACAATAGTAATTATTTCTCGCAAAATAAATTCTCATTTTTTCTCTCAAAATGAGTGGTGAAACGAAGAAAGTGTACCTTAAAAATAACTAATCTTGGACAAGAATACTCGGAACTCGGGTATTCTTGTTTTTTTGTAGGTGTGATAAGATAGGAGTATGGAAAGCTGTTATGTTTTTTTAGCATTCATCTGTGGCTGGTTTATCGCACAGTTTTTCAAACTAATTGTGTTTGTGATTAAAACTCGTGGTAAGGCGAAATTCTCGGAAGTACTATATTATATGATGAAATCTGGTGGAATGCCGTCTGGTCATACAGCAAGTTTTTCGGCGGTGACTGGAACGATTGGTTTTTTGTCTGGATTTAATTCGACAGTATTTGCACTTGCGGTATGTATGACTTCGATTTTGATTTATGATGCGACCAATGTGCGTCATTCGGTGGGGGAACACGGTGAAATTATTAATCAGCTGATTGATGAGAAAAATTTGGAGTTAAGTGAGTCGGAAAAAATCGCACATCTACGTGTAGTGGAGGGGCATACGGTGCCAGAAGTGGTGGCCGGATTGATCTTGGGTGTATTAATTTCTATTGCAATTAACTTTTTATTAATTAAATAAATAGGGAATTAATAGGCGAAATCGAGCGATAAAACGGGAAGAAAGAACGGAAAAAGCGCAAAATTAGCTGAAAATTAAAAAATCTTAAAAAATCTTGCAAAATTGTGTTGACATTTATTATTTTCTCATCTATTATAGAAACATCCTCATGAGCAAACGGGAAACCAAATGAACATGAGGGACGAATTTTAACAATTCAGTTGTGCAATTATTAAAATAGATTTATTTCTATTTTTATCATCGTCAGTTAATTTATGAATATTTGAGTTTTCAAATTTAAAATTCAAGGTCTTAGGACCTTTAATGGAGAGTTT
>CAUUCN010000013.1:0-28460 GCA_963543945.1 uncultured Candidatus Saccharibacteria bacterium | reverse complement strand
TTTATCTAATTCGAAATTTTTGGCATCCAGAGAAAGATAGACGTTTTTGATATTTTTACCAATAATCAATACTTTCATCTTTTCTCCACCTCTTTAAATTCACCATCTTTTAAGTTTTCTAGCGTGTATCGTCCAAATTCAATACGATGCAGCTTCACGACTTTGTATCCTACCGCTAGGAAAGTGCGACGGATTTGACGATTCCTCCCCTCGCTCATTTCCACTAGGAAAGTGCAACCGCTCGGATCAGACTCCTCTTTTTTAAGAAACAGTTTGCTTTTACCATCTGGTAAATCGATGCCCATATCGGAAATCATTTGCTGATGTAGCGGCGCAAGTGGGCGATTTAGTTTTACGATGTAGCTTTTGATTTTAAAAAATTTCGGATGGGTCATCGAGAAAGCGAAATCGCCGTCGTTGGTTAATAAAATTAATCCCGAACTGTCCTTATCGAGCCTCCCTACGGTTTTTAGATTTTGATATTTTTCTGGCAAAAGTTCAAAAAGGGTCGGCGTCTCGCCCTGACGTTTTTTCGAACATACATACCCTACGGGCTTGTTCAAGATTAGGTAGGTGAAGCCTTTACGCTCGGTAATTTTTTGGTCGTCCAAAAAAACCTCATCGCGAGTTTCATCGAACCGACGACCTAGTACGGCGACTTCCTGATTAATTTTTACGCGACCGTC
Source organism: uncultured Candidatus Saccharibacteria bacterium (assembly GCA_963543945.1). Classification (GTDB taxonomy): domain Bacteria; phylum Patescibacteriota; class Saccharimonadia; order Saccharimonadales; family Saccharimonadaceae; genus Nanosyncoccus. The sequence goes on along the minus strand of CAUUCN010000013.1, from coordinate 27,774 downwards.
TGCGATTAAGTTGTCGGCTTCGCGACGTGAAACGCCAGTTTGTTCGGCTAAAAATTTATTTAATCTATACATTACCTAAAAATGGGTTAGGGTTATTAATTGGTGGTTGTGCCGGTGTAATTGGCTGAGTTTGAACTGGCTGATCTTGTGCGACTGGCTGCGTCGAAGTGATCGGCTGAGATTGTGTAACCTGCTCTGTAGATACAAAAGGCTGAGCTGATGCGACGGGCTGTGCTGGAGTTTGTACTGGAGCTTGCACGGTGGTTTGGACAGGAGTTTGTGCTGGCGCAGCCACGAATTGTGTCATCATATTGTCCGTGGTTGGAACGGTTGCCGTGGTGGCCGGTGCGCCATTTGTGTCATTTAGAACTTCATGTACTGCATTCACCACATCTTCGATACCGACTTGGGATTTCACAAGGAAGCGATCTGCCCCTAATGATTCACCACGGGCTTTTTGGTCATCGGCCGAAAGTGCGGTCATCATAATTACCTTAATATTGGCAGTTTCTGGTGTCGAACGCAAAATATCTAGCATGTCAAAGCCCGAAATCTTTGGCATCATCACGTCGGAGATGATTAAATCTGGGCGTTCTTTTACCGCTAGGGCAAGAGCCGCTTCACCATCACCCGCGGAGGCAATTTCGTAGCCTTCCGCCGTTAATCTAATTCCGTAAATCTCGCGTAAGCTTTGGTCGTCTTCAACTAATAAAATTTTTGTCATCTTCTCTCCTTACTTATTTAAGATGTTTGGGTTAGTTGGCGTAATTGGTGGGGTAGGCATCGTTAGATTAGTAGGTGCAGCTGGAGTCAGGGCAGGATTGGCCGGTGTAATCGGAGCCGAGACTGGATTGGCTGTTGCAGCTGGAGTCGGGGCGGGATTAATTGGCGCGGTTGGTATGTTTTGCGTATTTGGTGTGGTTGGCGAAGCTGGTGTATTTTGAGCTGGGGTAGCACTGTTCTGTAGAAATGGATTGGATTGTATAGTTGACATAACTGGTGACGCAGGAGTCATCGGAGCTACGGGTGCGGATGATGCGGTTGGCTCAGTTGGGGCTGCAGGTGTGGATGATGCAGTTGACTCAGTTGGAGCTGGCGCTGGTGCCTGAATTGGTGAAGACGACACTGTTGGTGCTTGCATAGGTGTTTCAGTTTGAATCGGTGTGTTCATTATTGTCGATACTGGCACTGCTGCTGGCGCCGGAGTGTTCATCTCGGTCGAAAACTGCATTGGCGTCGGGGTTTGATTCTCATTAGAAGCAGAAACAGCAGGATTAGAAGCAACGGAATTTTGTGGTGTCATTGCCTGAGTATTAGCTTCGATCTGTTTGCGGCGCAAATATTCTTCATAAGTCAGGCGAGGGAAGGCAACGTAAAAAGTCGAGCCTTCACCGAAGGTACTTTCTACCCAAGTCGAACCACTCATGGCTTCCACGCGTTCTTTCACGATATAGAGGCCTAGGCCCGTTCCGCCAATCGTGCGAGTTTCTGAATTGTCCGCACGATAAAATTTCTGAAAAACATGCTTGCTGTCTTCTGGGGAAATACCAATACCAGTATCCGTCACATTAATCAAAACACGGTCGCCATCGCCGCGCACATTTACCCAAATTCCACCCCCATTATTGGTGTATTTAATCGCGTTTTCGATCAAGTTGTTAATGATCTCACGGAGAAAATCCACATCGACCGCCGCAAAAACCTCTTGATTAATCACACGTCCGCCATTCATATTGGCGGAAGAGGAGGAGCCAAAAGTAAAATGAATATTCTTTTCGCTCATTTTCGGAATTTGACCTTCGGCAATCGAGCGGACCGTGGAAGTTACCTCAATCGGCGTGAGGTGTGCTTTGATCCTTTTATCATCGAGCTTGGTCACATCTAATAAATCTCTGAATAATTTACCAAGATGTTGAGAAGATTTATGGGCTTCTTCCAGATATTTTTTGGCTCGTTCATCAATCGTGGCGGTTTTTGGATTTAAAGCCAATCCCAGATAGCCCTCGATAGAAGCGACTGGTGTGCGCATTTCGTGCGAAGCCGTGGAGATAAATTCGGTCTGTTCGCTCTCCGCTTCGAGTTCAGAAGTAATATCATAAAAAGTCACGATACGTTCACTTTTTGGTGAGTTAGCGGTAATAATTTTAAAGACCACTGGCTTTTTCTGTCCCTGTAAATTAACCAAGAAATACTCTCTCGTGGTGAAATTTTGGCCATTATTTACCGCATAGAAAACCAGGTTATTCTGCGCTGGAATCGCCACGCCTTGGCCATTTTCAAGTTTCAAAATATCTTCTAATTTAGCCCCCAAGAAATTTTGCGCCATTTGCCCACCCAGTAAACTTACCGCCGCCGGATTAATATATTCAATTACCCCCGTCGGCAACACAATAATTACGCCACTATCAATCGTATTTAGTACGAGATTGGCTAAAATTTCTGCACTCTCCGCACCAGCCACCGCGCCACCAGCACTGTTCGCGCCTGCCTGTGCGCTCGGTCCTTTTTTAATAAAATCAAAGATACTCATTAAGCTTATTTTAGCATAAACTTATTGGTTCGGCACAAATATATGTTAAAATCGATGTATGAATAAGGACACTTTTTACATCGAGCCTGAGGATGATATTACTGATATTATCAACCATATCAAAGCTTCCAAACAGAAAATTATTGCACTTGTTCCACCGAAAAAGTTGAACGTTTTGCGTAGTTCTATTAATCTCAAATTAATTGCTCGCACTGCAAAAATACACGACAAGGCCATCGTGGTGGTCACTACTGATCCGACCCTCATGAAGATGGCCGCGCTTTCCAGTCTGCCATTTGCTAAGAATTTGAGTTCGCGCCCGACTTTACCTTCGGAATTTAATGAAGCTGATCTTGAATATCCAGCTAAGGCTAAGAAAGTAAGCCCGAGTGATGAAATTGAAATTAATGAAAAGGCCGCTTCGTCCGGTAGTGTTTCTCGTGTCCGCACTGCTAATGAAGACGCTGCTAATCGTGCAAATTCCACCTCGAATCTTACGAAAAATTCGACTATGAATCTGGATTCCGAAGATGTCGCGAAGAATTCTGAAGATGAAGAAGCAGATAATCAGCCGAAAAAGATTCTTACCCTCGATTCATTAAAAAACCGTATCATTATCGGTGTAGTGGCTGCGGTTCTTTTGATCGGAAGCTTCATCTGGGCTTTTATTTTGGCACCTGCCGCCAAGATTTCTGTCAAAATTAAGACCATCGCCGAGAATTTCTCCGAAAATGTTTCTTTTGTCACTGATGCCAAGCAAGCCGTCTCGAAAGATGGTAAAATCTTCCTCGAAACCGCGAGCCTCGAGAAGAACTCTGAGGTTGAATTTGAAGCTACTGGTGAGAAAAACGTTGGTGATAAAGCCACGGGTGAATTACGCCTCATCGCTACTTTTGATATGTCGACCACTACTGCTACGGCTTCTAGGCCAGATGTTGCGACTGTTCCTCAAGGTTCTGCCTTTGCCTATCGCAATCTCAATTTCTTAACTAACCAGGAGGTAAAAATTTCTTGGGATGGCTCAATTTCGAATTGTGACGCCGGTCGCCACAATGGTAAATGTCAGGTGGCTAAAACCGTGAAAGCTACCGCCATCGAAGGTGGTGCGAAATATAATATTGAAGCTGTTAGCTCCGGCTGGCAATCGTCCGTAGCTGGAGTTGAGGGCTATGCTAATTCCGCGTTTAAGGGTGGAACTGATAAGATTCAAAAAATTGTCACCGCTTCTGATATCACCAAAGCTAAGGAAAAACTAACCGAAGCTGATGGCGTAAAAGAGGAATTATTCGAAAAAGTACCTTCTGACGATATTAAAATTGAAGATAGCTACAAAAAAGTTACCGCCGACCCGACTTCCAGTCCTGCCGTCGACCAGCCGGCAGAGAATGGTAAGGCCAAGCTCACGGCCAAAACTACTTATAGTGTAAATTATGTCGATAAGGCAGCCATTGAAGAATATGTTAAATCGGTGGTTTCCACTCGTCTGGGTAGCGACCAGAAGATTTACGAAACTGGCAATATCTTCATTGAAAAATTCCAGAACAATAATAATTCTGTAACTGCTAAGATTAAAGCTACCTTGAAAACTGGTCCAGAAGTCACCGAGCAATCTGTACTCGAAAAATCCCTCGGCAAAAAAGTTGGTGAAGTAACTACTCTAATTAAATCTATCAATGGCGTCTCTGATGTAGAAGTAAATACTTCCTTCCCATGGGTTCGCCAAATTCCAAGCGACGCGAATAAAGTATCAATTAAAATTACGGTAGAGAACTAATGCGCATTATCGGTTTAGATGTGGGCACCAAGCGTATTGGTGTAGCGAAAGCGGACACCTCTGTTCGCATCGCTATTCCGAACGGCTATGTCTTGGTGAATGGTCAGGAAATCCCGGAAATTCTCCGTATTGCCAGACTGAATGATACGAATTTCTTCGTCGTGGGTTTACCTCGTAGTAATGACGGCAATGAAACTGCCCAGTCTGCCTATGCACGTAAATTTGCTGATACTCTCGCTGCCTCTATGCCGGGCGCCCGTATTTATTTTCAAGATGAATCGCTCACTTCCGTGGTGGCTGAAGAGCGTCTAAAAAAACGCAAGAAAAACTTCGAAAAAGGTGAAATCGATGCGGAAGCCGCCAGTATTATCTTGCAAGATTTTATCGAGCATTATGCCGCTAAACTTGCCCAAAATTCTGCAGTCAAAATTCCGAATCAACTAGCGAGTCCTGCCGCCACGCTCGGTTCATCAGAAGTTCAATCTATTATTAATGAACCTACCAAATCGGAGCCTGAATCCCCGGATTCTCCCAGGCCAGCTAAATCTTCAGAAAAACCTATGAAAAAAATTAAACGCATTTTATTTTCTATCTTGATTTTAATTTTTCTCGCCGGATTATTTGGCGGAGGTTATTATTGGTACTCCTTACAACCTGTTTCTTCGGCTAATTGTCGTTTTGACTCTGCTAAGGCCGCCGCTGAGTCTAATGAAAAAGAAGCTAATTCCGTCTGCGAGTATCAAACTATCGAAATTAGTGCCGGGGAATCGGTTAAAGAAATAGCTAGTAGTCTCAAGCAAGCCGATTTAATTAGAAATCCTCATGCCTTTGAGCTTTATGCTCGCATTAATAATCTCCATGCCAAGCTAAAAGCTGGTAAATATAGTTTCCGCAAAACCATGTCGGCGCGTGCCATCGCTAAACAATTAGTGAATGGCGTCGTCTCTTCCGATGTCTTTAACCTAACTATTCTTCCTGGCACCAACCTCCTTGGCGATAAGGGTAAATCACAGACCGGCATCATCCATCAGTTCCGTACCCTTGGTTATTCCGAAGAAGAAATTAATCAAGCTCTTACCAAGCATTATGACAATCCGGTCCTTAAGGGTCTCTATGCTGACGAAAACAAGCTCTCAAACCCAGATATTCCCGCGAAATTAGCCCTTGAAGGCTATCTTTATGGCGAAACTTATCAATTTTATAATCACGAGAAACTGGAAAATGTCATTACTACGATTTTGAATCAATTTAATGACGTGGTGGTCTCTAATCAGTTAGAGGAAAAGTTCAAGGCTCGTGGCTTTACTTTGCGCGAAGGCATCATTCTTGCTTCCATTATCCAGAAAGAAGCTAATACTGAGGATATGCCAGGGGTCTCCATGGTCTTTCAAAATCGCTTAAAGCAGGGAATTGCCTTGGGGTCTGATGTGACTGCGACTTATGCTGCCGATATTACCGGCATCGATCGTGCCAATGCTACTAATGCCGATATTTTAGCCGTCAATAGTCTTTATAATACTCGTAAGTTCCCGGGTCTACCTCCAGGACCTATCGCCGTGCCTTCCAAGGCAGCGCTTCTCGCAGTAGCTGAACCAGATAGCTCGAAAGCCTCTATGCTTTATTTCTTGACAGGCGACGACGGTTTAATGTATTATAGTAGCACCGACGCTGAGCACAATCAGAAGATTCGCGACCACTGTCAGAAACTCTGTAAGGTGCAAATTTAGGGGCAGCGACCGGCTAATTATGACAAAGAAAAAACGATCACAATTTAGCTTAAATTACTTCCTCACCAAGATATTCCCGTACTTTGCTCTATCTGTTCTGATTTTTGGTGTGGCTTTTGTTGGTTCCAGAGATAAACAGCAATCCGACGATAGCTCCAGTCCTAACCTGGAATCCATTTCTAAAAAAGATTATGCGGTTTCTGCCGACCAACTTTCAGAATTCTATATGGTGTCTGAGCTCGCTGACACTATGAGTTTAGCTTCCTCTGATGTACTAAACGTAAACTATAACTCCTTCACCGTACTTCAGCAGTCCGGCCAGGCTTCTGTCGAAAAAATGGAAAAGCCGACTACTTTGAACCTTGCAGCCTGCTCTAAGGTCGGCGTAATCAAGCATGTGATGGCTGAAGGCGAAACTCTCGATACTTTAGCCGCCAAGTACGCTTCTTGTGGTGTAGACATCAATATGATTCGTTGGTCTAATAAATTTAAGGCCTCCTATGTGCCGAAAGTTGGTGAATCGATTTATATTCCATCACGTGCTGGTATTGTCTATACTGTGAAGTCAGGTGAAACTGTCGCCTCGATTGCCGAAAAATATAAATCTTCCGCTGACGAAATTATTACCTCGAATAACCTTGAATTAGATCAGACCCTCACCGAAGGCCAGGTTATTTTGTTGCCAAACGGAGAATTGCCAGATAAGGAGCGTCCTGATTATGTGGCACCCGTCGTACGTTCCACTTCTTCTTATTCTGGCAGCTCGTCCTATTCGGTTTCTTCTTATCGTACCTACTCTACTTCCAGAAACCCAATGCCATGGGGTTGGTGTACTTGGTATACTTGGGAACGCCGTGCTGCCATGGGGTCAAGCCACATCCTGCCGGGTGGTCTTGGTAACGCTAATACTTGGGGTTATGCACTTTCAGGTCTCTTCCCAACTAGTCGCGGTACCAACCCACAAGCTGGCGATATCTTCCAAACCAATAGCGGTTATTACGGCCACGTCGGTATCGTAGACTCCGTGAATGCTGACGGTACGATTACGATTTCTGATATGAACGGTCGTGCTGGTTGGGGTGTGGTCGGTTCTTACACCATTGGCCCTAGCGAGTACGCCAAATATCTCTTCATCCACGGTCGCTAATTTTAACTACTAGCGCATAATCTCTGTTTTTTATCAAGCTACACTTTTATACCACTTATGCTATGATGAAAATGTATGGAGAGAAATTTAGTTAAAACTGCGAATCAAACTAGATTTTTGAAAGAAAATAAAATTCTATTTTCAGGATTGATCTATCTAGTTATTTTATTAATTATTAATATTTTTATTCTGTCGTTCAATAGTCACGCTATAGATCCGACATTGAGTGTTACCTTTGATCGGAATGAGTTTGATTATAATTTTTACAGCGTCGATGTGGTTAATACGTCAGAAAGATATAATTGGGCAAAGCTAACTGTAAAAACGAATGCTCCGGCCGGCTATACTACTACTATTAGCGCTAATTCCGATGAAACCGCTTTAAAACACATCGATAATACAATTAGTACTAAAATTTCTTCAATCACGAGTCCAATCGCACATGATGATTGGATCCCAAAAAATACCTGGGCCTATCAGTTGGAGAATCAAAATAACTATATGCCAATCCCCAAAGAATCAGAGCCAAAAGCTCTTGTTGCCACTAATAAGGCCTCCGATTCGGTACCAAACGAAAATAATTTCAGGGTAGTAGTCCGTGCTAGCACGGATCTTATGCCTGGAATTTATCGAAGTAGTCTGGTTCTTTCAACGGTAATTAATCCATTCGAGACTGCCGCCTATCTGACTACTGGTGATGATTTTCAGGCTAAACTTGGTGAATTAATCACTGATAAAACTAAGATTGAAAATATCCTACGCCGTTCTGCCCTACCAGCCGCAAGTACCAAAGTCGTCAGTATTCATGATCCAGCCAAGCCATTCTATGAAATTAAGGCCTGGTGGGATCCAATTTATCGTGCTGTCTGTTTTTATACTGCAGCCGACAAAATTTATTTCCACGAAGATAGTAAAAACACTTTTAAGGATTTGTCCGGACTTAAACATATCGAAATAGATAACTTCGATGCTAAATACGCTAAAGATATGTCAGAAATGTTTGCTGGTCTAAGGAGTTATCAAAATTTTAAGACCGAAAACCTCAACGCCCAGAATGTGACAAACATGCGTGGGATCTTCCGGGACAACCAACGAATGTCCGATATCTCGATGGCAGGCTTTAATACGGAAAACGTGACTGATATGTCAGAAATGTTTGCCGGTAATTACGCAATTATTGGTCTAGATCTAAGTGCCATGAATACAAAAAATGTGAAGACCATGAAGGGGATGTTCAAGGGTATTAATAAGCTTGGCGTATTAAAGATTGATAATTTCGACACCAGTAATGTCACTGATATGTCAGAAATGTTCTCTGGTATGAGTAAAGTGATAAATATTATGCTAGATAATTTTAACACCGGATGAGTGAGATGTTTAAAGATTGTGCTGCAATTAAAACATTAGATTTGAATCATTTTAATACTTCTAAAGTTACCAATATGAATTCCATGTTCAGTGGCGCAAATGAATTGAGAGTTCTCAATATTTCGAATTTTGACACTAGCAAGGTTACGGATATGGCCTATATGTTCTATCAGGTTCACGGTATTACCAGTCTTGGTTTAGGGAATTTTAATACCGAGAATGTTACTACTATGGAGGGTATGTTCGCGGAGATGAAGGGTATTGTCGATATTTATCTAACTAATTTTAAAACTCCGAAGCTCACTAATGTTAGTAGAATGTTCCAGAGGTTTAATCCTAGTAGTATCACTATTAGGTCAGGCGAGGATAATCTTAAGCATATTTATGCCAAAAATGATTTCGATATCTCAAATATTACTGAAGAAGGTGGTAAACTGATCTTCGATAAGCGTCGAACTCTCAGGGGTGGTAAGAACTCCTTTGTGATTATTCCAGCCAATGCTGGTAAGGAATGGCTCCGTATCGACAATGGCAGCTCCGCCAAAGGCTACTTCACTAAGTTGTAATAATAATTTTATTATTAAAATTCAAAAATCGCATTATTCTTATGTTAAAATATAATAATGTTGAGCCAAAAATCACTTTTTAAACCAAATATTTTGTTGGGAAAATATTTGATTCTCCCACTTGTAATATGTCTTTCCTTTATATTAATTAATTTTAATTCAAAAAATGTTAGCGCCTTATTTCAGCCAAATCTTTCTGTTTCAATTTCGGATGACCAAGTTAATATTAATGGTAATCAGATAATTAATTCAGTTTCGCAAACCTCGGAATTACCAATCCAAGTTACTGTGAATACGAATAATAAAACTGGCTATACTGCGACCTTAAATACTGAAACCAATGAAACAGCCTTAGTAAATGCTGCATCGACAAACGGTATGAAAATTGAATCTATCGATGTAGTCAAAGCACTTGAGAATTTTTCGGAAAATACTTGGGGATTTTTAAGTCCTACTGGTGGAGATTATCAGCCGGTCCCGAGTCTTCATAATCCAGAGAATCTTTTAAGAACTACCACAAAAACTTCAGGTAATGATAATTTTAATTTTAAAATCGGCATGAAATTATCTAGTAATCTAGAAAGTGGAAGTTATGCAAATAAGTTGGTGGTTTCGATAATTTCTAATCCATACACACCAATTGCCATTATGACAGAGGGGCCGGACTTTAATGCAAAGCTAAAAAGCTTAGAAGACTTTGATAACCGAATCGAGCACTTTAAGAAAAGTTCAGTGGCGCCAGCCGCTTCCATGAATACCGTGAATATAGAAGACGAAGAATCCGATTATGAAATTAAGCTCTGGCTAGATTCAACTGATAATACTGTTTATTATTACGCTGAGACTGAGAAGGTGTATTTAAATATGGATAGTAATAATATGTTCTATTTTCTGCCTGACCTGATTAGCCTTGACCTATCGAGTTTCGACACTTCTCAGGTGACAGACATGAGATACATGTTTTCCGAGTTATCTTTGCTCGCCGATCTCAATCTCTCTAATTTTGATACGTCCAAGGTGACAAATATGGAAGGTATGTTCTCTGAGGTATCTAAGCTCACTAATCTCGATCTCTCTAGCTTCGACACTTCCCGTGTGACAAATATGGGTCTTATGTTCTCATTTGCATCCAAACTCGCGAGTCTCAACCTTTCTAACTTTAACACTTCCCAGGTGACAGTAATGAATAGGATGTTCTCCAATATGTCTAATCTGGCTAGTCTTGATCTGTCGAGTTTCGACACTTCTCAGGTGACAGAAATGAGTAGTATGTTCTACAATACACCAAATCTAACTAGTCTTGATCTCTCTACTTTCGATACATCCAAGGTGACAGATATGAATAGTATATTCGCACTAACAAATAGCTATGTATCTAAAGATAAACTAGAAAAAATATATGTAAACAATGATTTTAATATATCTAAGCTAAAAATATCCCCTCTAATGTTTAATAATCGTAAAAAACTCCGTGGTGGTAACGGCTCCTTCCTCGCCAATCCATCTCAGGCCGATAAATCCTGGCTCCGTATCGACGACCCAGCCAACGGCCGCCCAGGCTACTTCACTCGAAAACCTTAGGAAAGAATGTCGCATACCTTTTCGGACTACTCAAGGGCGAGAATGTCGCATACCCCGTTCCGGAGACACTCAAGGGGAAGAATGTCGCATATCTTTTATCGGACCGCTCAAGGGCGCTTGCCCAAGCCTATGTCCTCAAAAGGCAAGACGACATTCTTTTTAATATCAAAAGTCCATCTCGTTTATGTTAAAATATTAAATATGAATAGCCAAAAATCACAACCACGAAACCTCACGGGGGGGGGGTGGTTTAGCTGGGAATTAAAGTTCCTCGGATTATTTTTAGGCTTAATTTCTTTTTCAAACTTAGTTTTCAGCAATAATACCTTCGCTTTATTTACTCCAACGCTTTCGGCTTCAGTGGATCAAGCAAATTTGCAGGTGAACGGAAACCAGGTGATAAATTCGACAGATAAAACCACAGAAATTCCGTTTAATTTCACGGTAAACACCAACAACCGCACCGGCTATACGGCGACATTAAGCTCCGAAACCGAAAATACTGCGCTAACCAATGTAGGGTCTGCGGTTGGTGCGAAAATCAATTCTATAAGTACGAACTTGACACTGAATAATCTACCAAATAACACTTGGGGTTATAAGTTTGGTACGTCCACGAATTACGCGCCGATCCCGGCTCTTTCTACACCAGCACAAATTCTTCAAACTACAGGGAAGACTAACGGCAATGAATCGAATCAGCTAAGTATCGGCATGAAATTAGCGGACAACTTAGAGTCGGGGAATTACACGAACAAGCTGATTCTTTCTTTCGTATCCAATCCGTATACAATGCGTGCCATAATGACGAATGGCCCAGATTTCAATAAACGCGTGGGCGCATTAGATCCAAATCAAACCTGTCATGTCGATCCGGTTACTGGGCAAGATTGTAATCTGAAAAATAAAGATAATGTCGAGCATATAAAGCGTAGTCTCGTGGCTCCCGCAGCTTCCATGGCAGCAATCAATATTGAGGATTCAAATAATTCAGATTATGAAATTAAAGCCTGGTTTGATTCTTCCGAAAAGACAATTTATTATTATTCCGCTGCCGAAAAAATTCACCTTGCCCCGAATTCTTCTAGTATGTTCCTTTGGTTCACTAAGGTTAAAGACATTGATTTAGCTACGTTTGAAACTAGTGAAGTTACCGATATGTCGCAAATGTTTAAATATTGTAAAGATTTAACTTCTCTAAATCTTTCTAATTTCGATACCAGAAATGTAGCTAGCATGGCTCGCATGTTTGAGTATTTAGAATCCCTAACGGCACTGGATGTATCGAATTTTGATACCTCAAATGTAGAAGATATGCGAGATGCATTTGGGGTAATGGTTAATCTGACGAATTTGAATATATCAAGTATTCGAACCCCAAAAGTACGTGATATGAGCGGCATGTTCTATAGTTTAAAACAAATTCAAAACCTAGATGTCTCAAGGTTTGATACTTCAAAAGTTACAGACTTCTCTCGAATGTTCCTTGGGGATTCAAATATTCAAAATTTAAATCTCTCGAACTTTAGCACTCAAACCGCCACTAATATGTCATATATGTTTTATGGTATGTCTAATCTAAAAAATCTAAATATTCAAAGCTTTAACACTGAAAATGTTAAGGATATGAATAGTATGTTTGCCTTTACTTTGAGGATTCCTACCTTGAATTTAAGTCATTTTGATACCAGAAATGTCACAAATATGTCCGATATGTTTTATGGTTGTGGCTCTACCAGTATCGATGTTTCGAATTTCAATACGCAAAATGTCGAAACTATGGCTGGTATGTTTGGTAGCGTTTCTAATGTTCAAATCTTAGACTTGTCGTCGTTTATTACTCCTAAGGTTAAAGATTTTAGCCGAATGTTTTTATGCGATAATGGACAGGTTTGTGAACTCCAAAAGATTTTCGCTTCTAATGATTTTGATGTGAGTGTAGCAAAACAATATAGTCAATCGCATCTAACCGCTAATTATGAGATTTTTCATCGTAGGTTTAGTCTCCGAGGTGGTGAAGATACCTACTGGGGGAATCCAGATCTCGTTAACCTAGATGGACTTCGTATCGACGACCCAGCTAACGGCCACCCAGGTTACTTTACCCGAAAACCATAGGCCAATAAAAAGAATGTCGTCTTGCCTTTTGAGGACATAGGCTTGGGCAAGCGCCCTTGAGCGGTCCGATAAAAGGCATGCGACATTCTTCCTCTTGAGTGTCTCCGGAACGAGGTATGCGGCGTTCTATTCACGCTTATGCTGTATTTTTCCACCAAAATATATTAAAATATCTCTAATATGTTCTGTGATACGGCAAAAGTGAGTTTGAAGGCTGGAAAAGGTGGCGATGGTGCCGTCTCTTTTCGCCATGAAATTTACATCAATAAGGGTGGCCCAGATGGTGGTAACGGTGGTAAAGGTGGCTCTATCATCTTCCAGGCCGATAAGGATACGAATACTTTAATCGATTTTCGTTTTAATCCAATTCTCACCGCTCCAGACGGCGGCAATGGTTCCGGTACTCGCAGTAATGGCCGCTCAGGAAAGAATCTTATCGTCGAAGTTCCAGTTGGCACCGTAGTGAAGCGTGATGGTCAAATCATCGCCGACCTCACTGAAGATGGTATGCAGGCGGTCATCGCTAAGGGTGGTGATGGTGGTTTTGGTAATGCTCACTTTAAGTCTAGCGTACGTCAAACCCCAGTGATTGCCGAAGTCGGTGAACCAGGTGAGGCCTTTGAGGCCGAAATCGAGCTAAAACTTCTTGCTGATGTGGGTCTCGTCGGTTTACCTAATGCCGGTAAGTCCACTTTTCTGGCTAGCGTGACCAATGCAAAGCCAGAAATTGCTGATTATGCCTTTACCACGCTTACGCCAAATCTCGGTGTAGCTACTATCGACCGCCACGACCTCTTGATTGCGGACATCCCAGGTCTTATTGAAGGCGCTAGCGACGGCCGTGGTCTCGGTCATGACTTCTTGCGTCACGTGGATCGCACTGCTGTGTTATTGCACTTGATTGATGTTTATCAAGATGACGCCGGTCAAGCCTACGCTACGATTCGTGGTGAATTGGAAAAATACTCTGATCTCAAATCTCGCACTGAAATCGTCGCCCTGACCAAATGTGAAGGTTTGGATGATGAAATTATTGAAATGCAAAAACAGGCAATTCTTGAAGTTAATCCAGCTGCCAAAATTTTTGCCATTTCTTCCGTGGCTAAGAAAAATCTTGACGATCTACTCCGCACTCTGCTCGCCTCTGTCAAAGAGAACCAAAAACAACAGGAAATTACCGCCGAGCAAATCGGTGCTAAACCAGTTGAATTTAAAACTGCGGTTATTTCACATCATGAATCAGAAGTTCCAACTATCTCTCTCAGTCACCATGAACTGAAAAAAGCTTGGCAGGTTACACAGGACGAAAAAGGTGTCTATCACGTCACCGGTGAAAAAATTGAAAAATTTGCTCGTCGCACCGATCTTTCGAATTACGCTTCGGTCAACCGTTTGCGTGATATTATGAAAAAACTTGGCATTCGTGCTGAACTTACTACTCGCGGAGCTAAAGCCGACTCGATTATTGAAATTTCCGGTAAGCGCTTTACTCTCGTAGAAGATTATTAAACCCAAGAAAAATATCCTCTTTCGAGGATATTTTTGCTGATGCGCGCCCACCCTAGGGCACATTGGTTTGTTTTAATCCGTATTTTTTGTTTTTAATGAAATCTCCACACTCCACTAATTGCATAATGGAACCCTGTGAAGCGTATCAGCTTATGTTTATCATATCGGTTACGCTCCCTAATGTCAAGAGAAAAACATAAGAATTTAGTTACCCGCGCAAAAATTCCTCAAAATCCATAAAAAAGGCCAGCAAAGCTGACCTTTTAAGTTAGATTAGTTGGTATTGAAACGAGTCAACTTAAGATTTTTCAGCCGCGCGAAGCTTCTTCAGTGATTTGCCGACAGATTTTTCTTCGTCGATCAAATCACTCAGTGCCTGCTGTGCCTTATTAAGCTCAACCTCCGCTTCATCTTTAGCTTGCGTCAACTCGGCATACTTTTCCCGGTAATCTTCCATATTCGTGTCGAAAAGATCAAGAGTCCGCTTTAGCTGATTAAGTTCCTCGTATCGCGGTTTTTGCCGCTCTTCGTAAATTTCTGCTTCCACATTCATCCGGTCTATCACCAATTCGGATTGGTTAGATAGATTTTTGCTGAGTCGCGCCTCCAGCTCATTCAAAATTTTCGAACACGGACTAATCTCTCCGGTTGGACCAGGCGTGCTAATCACACCTAGGTCATCTCTTAGATATTTAACCAGATCAGTCAGAAATACGTTTTCTTCCTTGAGGTTTTCGTTCATAGCTTTGGCTGCACCATTCGATTCTAGTAACATTTCTAGATGCTGTGGATTGTAAAAACCGTTATTAGATGCCTTGTCTGACATACAATTAACCTCTTCGCGCACCTTTGACTGCTCCTCCGTCAAGAAGCTAATCTTAGAGGATAAATTTTGGTAATCCTCCATGAGTGCATTGAATTTCTGGGTAGCTTCCAGGCAAGCATTTCGCCTCGGCTCCATTTCTTCCTGTAAGGCATTTTCACGAGCTTCCAGCTCTTTAATTCCCATATTGCAATTTGTGTTTTTAAAACCGATATGTTTTTGATTCATAGTACCCACCTTTCTAAAAATCATACAATTTGCCCATGTTTTCGTGTTTGACCGACTAAAGACTTAAAAATCAGCAACCCCTAATTCAAATACTTTATCCAATTCTGAAAATGCATTATTTAGAGCGTTAAAAGTATACCTCAATGCTTCTATTTCATCTAGTACCTCATGAAATCTTTTCGAAGCTCCATTGGTTACCTCAATCAGATCCAGATACTTTTTGGATAAATCACACTCTGGAGAAACCCGATACTTCATCATCTCTCTTTCATGTCCGGCGTCAAGGTTATTTTTCTCCTCTTTAAGCGCATCAATCTTATTAACCAACGTCTCTCGTTCAGTTTTTAGTGCATCAACCCTGCTGAATTCATACTTGTTTCGAAAAACTATCGTTGAATCAATAAATTTGAGCCTCCTAGTCAACATCGAGATTTCATCTTCAATCTGATCGGAACGCTGCTGATAATCCAGCTGCTCCATCAATTTTTCTTGCATAAATTCTCGATTTTGCTTCTTCAATTCTAGTAGAGCGGAAAAACAGGTTCGCTCCGCTTCTTCCGCATTCCTCAAATTCTGGTGGGCAGTTCTTAGTATTTTTTCTAATTCCGCCCGACGTGGTTCTAACTCATCCCTCTGAAATTTTACCTTATCTTGCAATTCTTTAATTTGTCGTTTTGTCCCTGACATTTTACACCAACCTTTCTGTGAAAGAACTAGCCGAATCTTCGGCCCCAACACTAATATTATGCCATGAAAACTGATATTTGTAAATGTGTTATAATGGATTTATGTCTAAGGTTAAATTCACCATTATTTCGTTATTTTCCGATGCGCTTGATCCGTACCTGAACTCTTCCATGATGTGGAAAGCTAAGGAAAAGGGAATCGCGGAATTTGATTTTGTGGATCTGCGTGAATTTGGCCTTGGTGCGCATAAATCTGTCGACGATACCCCTTACGGTGGTGGCGACGGCATGCTTTTGATGTGTGAACCGGTTTTCAATGCCATTGAAAGTGTGAAGAAAAATAGTCAGAATGCTAAAGTCATCCTACCAACTCCGGCCGGTCAAACCTGGCATCAGGGAATTGTGCGTAATTTTGTCGAACGAATTAACCGTGATGAAGAAAATCACTATATTATTCTTTGCCCACATTATGAAGGCTATGATGAACGTATTTTAACTATCGTTGATTACAAGATTTCCCTCGGTCATTTTGTCTTGACCGGTGGTGAATTACCGGCGCTGATCGTGATTGATAGCATCGTGCGATTACTTCCAGGGGTGCTTGGTGGAGAAAACTCTGCTATTATCGAAAGTTTCTCCGAAGAAAACACCATTGAATACCCGCAATACACTAAGCCAGCCGATTTTCGCGGCATGCAAGTGCCAGAAGTTTTGCTCTCTGGTCACCACGCCAAAATTGCCGAATGGCGCAAAGCTCATAGTCGTCCAGTCGACCAGGGCAATCTTTAATGCAATTAAACTCGAGTCTAGGTGAGATTAAAGGTGTCGGCCCCAAAACTGCCGAAGCCCTCGCCGTTCGTGGCTTTCAAACTTTTAAGGATTTACTTTATTATTTTCCGCGCAAATATGAAGATTATGCGGCCTACACGAAAATTTCCGAAATTCGTCCCGGGAAGGTGGTAATCAGAGGAAAAATTCGCGGATTACGCAATATTCACACTCGTCGTCGTAATTTTACGATTACTCAGGGTGAGATTTTTGACGATACGGGGGCGCTTCGCGTGGTTTGGTATAATCAGGCCTACCGTATCAAGAATTTTAAGGAAGACACCGAGTATTATTTTACTGGTGAATATGATTTTAAATATAATCGCTATCAGCTCACAGCTCCTACCGCGGTCCTAGCTTCTGAAGTTGAGGAGTCGAAACAGGATGGTGGTTTTCAACCAATTTATTCAGGTAGTGGCCGTTATAATTCCGCCTGGTATCGTCGAATTTTTGCTAAACTTCGCCCGTTCTTTTACCAAATCCCCGAACTTTTACCTTCGCAAGCTATTCCGAAAACTCTCACCAAGCTCACTCGTAACCAAGCTCTTTTTAATATGCATTTCCCAGAGTCCGAGCAAGAAGTTGAGAAGGCTCGCACCTATCTCGGCTACGAGGAATTATTTGAATTAATTTTGGCTTCCAAGCTTAATCAAAACGAAGTCTCCAAATTAAATGCCAAATCGCTCAAATTTAATCTCACCGATGTCAAGAAACTCCTTAAAACTCTGCCCTTTGAATTGACCGATGCACAGAAACGTGTAACTTGGCAGATTCTGAAGGATTTAGAAAAAACTCATCCGATGAATCGCCTGCTCCAGGGCGATGTCGGTTCAGGTAAAACTATCGTTTCGGCCATTGCTGCCTATCAAGCTATCAAAAACGGCGCGCAGGTGGCCATTTTGGCTCCGACGGCTATTTTGGCTACGCAACATTATGAAGGTTTATCTAAAATCTTGCAGCCGCTCGGCGTCAAAACCACCCTTCTAATCAGTGCCACCAAGGATAAAAACAGTGTAAAAGCCGCGATCAAGTCCGGGGAAACTAATCTTGTGATTGGCACTCACGCTATTCTCACCGACGATACCACTTTTTCCAGTCTCGGTCTTTGTATCATCGATGAACAGCATCGTTTTGGTGTCTTGCAGCGTCAACATCTTTTGGAAAAATCCTTTCAGAATCAAAATCCAGATTTTCAGCAAATTTCCCCGCATTTTCTCGCCATGACCGCCACGCCAATTCCGCGTTCTTTGCAGCTGACCATTTTTGGCGATCTCGATATTTCAATTATTAACCAGATGCCGAAGGGCCGCACGCCGATCAAAACCCGTATCTACAATGAATTAAATCTTAAGGACGTGATTTACCCAGAACTTAGCACACACCTCACCGCCGGCGAGCAAGTTTATGTGATTTGTCGACTAATCGACGAGGCGATTTCAGACGAAGATAAATCACGTACCGTGCTAGAAACTGCGAAGCTCATGCAGAAGCAGTTTAGTAAATATCAAATCGGTATCCTACATGGTAAATTAAAACCCGTCGAAAAAGATCAGGTAATGCAGGATTTTAAAGAGCAGAAAACCCAAATTTTGGTCTCTACCACTGTGGTGGAGGTGGGTGTGGATGTGCCAAATGCCACTCAGATTGTGATTCTTAATGCTGATCGTTATGGTTTAGCTCAGCTTCATCAGTTGCGTGGTCGTGTCGGCCGTGGCGACAAGCCGAGCCAATGTTTTTTGGTTACAACCGGTGAAAATCCACCTAGCCGCAGGCTTCTCGAGATGGAAAAGTCCACCGACGGTTTTTATCTTGCCGAAGTCGACCTGAAGCTTCGCGGTCCGGGGGAAATTTACGGTGCCATGCAACACGGTGAATTGAATTTAAAAATCGCCAGTCTTACCGATACTAAAATGATTGAATTGGCGCGCACTCACGTCGAAAAGTTCTTAAGCTCGCCCGATTCTATGCTAAAATATACAGAGTTAAGCCAAGATATTAAAAAATATCAGCAACTGACGACTCTTAATTAAGGAAAATATGTATTCAACCCTAGCAATTAGTGATAAATCGAATGGGAAAATTGTTGGCACGCACCAGAAACTCGACCGAATTGCCCGCAAAATTATTGATAAAAACCTGCCACACAATTATTTTTTCCCAAACATTTCAGAAATCTTAAATTTTGAAGGCATGGGCGGACCCGACGGTCTGAAGCGTAAAAGTCCTGGCGTCGACGAGCCGATGCACTTCATTGACCCAGATCATGATAATGGTAAACTCATGACTTTGATTTTGGATCACCAATATAATCTAAGAAAAGCCCTCGAAGATGGAAATAAGGTACGTGCCAGTTTCGAGGCTGGTTGGATGGCTCATGCTATTACTGATGGTCTGACGCCCGCCCACCATTTTCCTCTGGAAAGTACCCAAAAACAACTGATGACCAAAGATGAATTTGTTAAAGTTTTTGGCATTCCGATTAAGGGCATCATGCGCGGTCGAAACTCGCTTGAAACTTTGCGCAATAACTGGCTCTATTGGGGCGCTAATGGTTTTATGACCAAGCACGTGGCTTTCGAATATGGTGTCGCAATTACCCTGACCGCTTTACCAGAACGTGCAGTAATGCCAAAAATCAAGAAAGTAGAACTCATAGATATCGACCTTGAAAAAGCCTTTCATGAGTCTCTCGCTAAAGTTCATGCTCTCAAGATGTATGAAAATTTTTTGAACCAAGGCTGGAACACCGAGTTAGTTTTTCAAACCAAGAACGTGCTGCTCCCGGAAATCGTTCGTGCTATTACGCTTGGTTGGGCTTCTTCGATTCCATATTTTAATAAAAAACTGCTAAAATAAAACTATGAAGTTTATGGCAAAATCTGGCAAAGTTACAGATCTCAGAATTACCTCTGGGACGCTTCGTGGGCAAAAAATTCTCACCCCCAAGCTCACCGTCACACATCCGATGGGCTCACGTGAACGTCTGGCGATTATGAATTCTTTGTCGTCTCATCTCGAGGGGAAAGTGGTACTTGACGTGTTTGCCGGTACCGGTGCACTGGGTTTTGAAGCCCTGTCTCGCGGCGCCAAGCATGTTTCCTTCATCGAAAATCACCGTGAAGTTGCGAAATTGATTCGCCAAAACGCGGAAAATCTCGGTGTATCAAGTCAGGTACGAATTTTTGCCAAAAAGGCGGAAACTCTGACTTTTGATAATCGTTTCGACATCGTTTTTGCTGACCCACCTTATGATAAAATCACCCCGAAACTGGCTGACTATCTTGCTACGCTCCCGAAGCTTGCGAAAGAATTTTTAGTTTTATCTCACCCGGCCACTTTCGACCCCCATCAACTCGATGCTGAAATTGTCTCCACCAAGGCTTACGCCGGCTCCCGCATCACGATTTTTAAAGTGTAATTTTATCGTATTTATGCTAAAATTAGCTTATGAATCTTCAAAAAATTTACGATTATTTTTTCAGTAATAACTATATGACTAAGATGCCGACTTTTGGTGAAGTCTTAACTTCCAATATTATTACTTTGCTTTTATTGTTAATTGTTCTCGGCCTTTATATTGCCGGTAAGGTTCTCTTGATGAAGAAAATTTATGGCGAGAAAAAGATGTGGCAGGGTGCCATTCCGGTGCTTGGCCTCATGAAGCTTTATGATGCAGTGGAACTAAATAAGTTATTCGCTATCTCGATTCTCATTCCAGTTCTTGGTTTGATTCCGTACTTTATTTTCTGCTACAAGCTGCCTGCCGCTTTTGGTGAAAAACAGCCAGCCTTTCCGTTTTTAACGATTTTCTTCTCGCCAATCATCATGCTGATGCTAGCAACTGACCAAAAATATGAATATCAATACGTGCGCGGCAAAAATGTACCATTCCAAGGGGCTTTCGCTCTGAATAATGCACGGACTATTGCGGAAACTGCACCTCAGCCTACTCCTGAAGTTGTCAACCAGCCTACTCCCGAAGTTGACACCCAGCCTATCACTGAAGCTCCAACCCAGCCTGTTGTCGAAATCCAAACTCAGCCAGTCCAGGGAACCGTAATCGAATCTCAAAGCCCTTCTACTTCAGAAAATCAGGTTCAATCCAGCGACTTGAACAATCTTCAATAATTTTATATAATATCACCATGCCCGAGTGGTGAAATTGGTATACACGTATGCCTTAGGAGCATATGCCTCACGGCGTGCTGGTTCAAGTCCAGTCTCGGGCACCAATCAAGATGTTTACAGAAAAGCTGCCGCCATGGCGGTTTTTTGTTGCAGGCGCCTTAATGCTTAGTAGTCTCTGTGGTCCATGATAAAATATTTACATGTCAGTTATGATAAGCGAATATAAAGATACATTGCTTAAAAGATTTAAATCGGAAAAACAACGCTTATTATCTTTTCTTCCAGATACCATCATTATTGAACATGTAGGAAGTAGTGCTGTTGGTATTGGCGGCAAGAATATTATAGACATCCTAATCGGTGTTAGTGACAAAGATGAGATGCTTAGGGTTCAGGATATTTTAAAAGAAAACGGATATTTTGAAGGTCATGATTCTCACGATGACAGGATTTTTCTCGCAAGTAGTAAAAATGAAACCGGGGATGGCGACTTTCATATTCATATCTGTCCAATAACTTGCAATTCTTATAAAGATTTTATTCTTCTTCGCGATTTTTTAATATCAAATCCAGAAAAGAGCAAAGAATATTATAATAAGAAAATTGAGTTCGCGAATAAAGCTGGTTTTGATCGTCAAAAATATAAAACATTAAAATCGCAATATTTAACCCAATTATTATCTGGAATAAAAACAAATCTTTAAGGAGATCTAGATGTGGGAGATGACTGAATCAAAATTAAGTAACATTATATCAAAATACCAATTACCGATGGATAATTACTTAGTGGAAGTTGACGGCGCATTTGGAAGAGGTGAGTTTTTCTGGGTTATCAAAAATCAGTCTACGAATAAAAAGTACCTATTAGTGAACACTTATTCTCATCATGGTGTCGAGGCTGAAGTTGAGTATTATCGTGAAGAAGGTTTCGATAATTTAGAAGTTATCCCAAGAAGAATTGAAACCTTAGAACTCGCAAGCGATGCAGAGGATGAAATCTCTAAATACTTATTTGGAATGTATTCTATTTTTGAAATGAAATCATAAAATTGAGATGTGTACTTGGGCTATTTGTGACCCTATTAGTTTATTATTATGGTAAAATATATCTATGAATAAAAAAGAGGAAATGATTAGCTTTGTTGAATCGAGCCTCCGCCTTGAGGGGATGAATATTACTTCGCGTGAAAAACAAACCATGCTAGATTGTACCAATGGAAAAATAACCTACGAACGCGCTATCCAGACTGCAATAAATAAATATAATGATTAAATAAAAAGTATTAAGAGAGCATAAGAATATCACCATACGTGGGTTGATATTCTTGAATATGGATTTTACCTATTTTTATTGGCAAGATTTCGCCAATATTTTATTGCAAAGGTCCTGGACCTTAACGGTGGCCTAGAATTTTTATGCTCTTCATGATACAATCTCTACTAAGTTATCTAAAATGGAGGAATTAGACTATGACCACAACCGATACTCAGCTAGTCGATAAAGAAAAGAGTATTCGTGCTATCGTGAAAAGTTGCGTCCAATCTTATGCCTCCGGCTTTTCGGACCGACATCTTTCCGAAGTTGACGACGACGAAGGAACTATTAATATGAAGATTCATAATGTCTTTATCGCGGTGTTGGGCAGTGATATTCAATACTATTCCGCTCTTTCTCGCTCACTTGATAGTTCTCTAGGCAACATGTTAGAAAAGATGGCAATTACGATTGCCGGAATTAGCTACCAAGTGTCTCAACACGTTGAAGGGGGTATCTATAAGGAGCAAACCGAGTATATTGCCGACATCTTAGAAGAGTATAAACGACATGCGAGGACACCGTCAATATCAGATTACTGCGGAATAATATCTAAAAAATCATCTAATATAATCAGGAAAAGACACGAAAGTGACTACTATCTGCATGATGAAGAAACTGGTATGCACTATTTGATAGAGTTAAAAATTGGTGGTGATTTAGATAATAAAAAAGCTCGCTCCGAAAAAGAAGCTCTCTTAGAGCAGTATTGTATCTTAGCAAACAACTTGAAAAATGAAGAGAAAATTAAGATCTATTTCGCTACAGCTTATAATCGTTACGGAGAAGATAAACCCTGGAGGCAAGGACGAGTTCTGCAGTTCTTCAGTGAGGACGAGTTAAAGATTGGTCGAGACTTTTGGAATATGGTTTGTAAAAGCGATAATGGATACAAAATTGTACTTGATGAGTATAAAAAGAATGCACACTTTATAATAGAGGCGTTAGCTAAAATTAAGAAAGCATATTTATAATATGCAAAAAAAGCCCATTAAGACAATACAAAACGGTTTTCTTTCTTGTGGAGATAGCCGAGAGCTGATTAAGTCTATCCCAGATGCTTCAATTGATCTTCTTTTTACCGACCCCCCATACAATATTGCAAAATACTCAACCGGAAACATTAACTTGCCAGGACGTACTCCGATGAATAACGACCTAGCCGAGTGGGACTTAGTTAATTTTATTCCAAGTGAATGGACGAAAGATTTTTTACGCGTATTGAAACCAAATGGCAATCTCTTCATTTTTACCTCATACAATCAAATCGGCGATTGGCATAAAGAGTTAGATAACAAATTTGATACAAGCCAGTTTATGATTTGGCACAAGACTAATCCGGCCCCAAAGATATTTAAATCAGGTTTTCTTAATAGTTGTGAGATGATATTTTGTTGCTGGAACAAGGGGCACACATGGAATTTTATATCCCAAAAAGAAATGCACAATTTTATTGAAAGTCCTATTTGCATGAGCCCAGAAAGAATTAAAAACCCAAAACATCCAACGCAAAAACCGCTCAAAGTATTAAAAAAGATTATCAAGATAGCTAGTAATGAGAATGATGTAGTATTTGACCCATTTATGGGCGTAGGGTCTATTGGCGTTGCGGCGAGAGAATTAAATAGGAAATTTATAGGTTTCGAGCTCAATAATGAGTATTTCAAGTCTGCTAAAGACAGAATTATTGCAGGAAGGACAAACAATGGATAGATTAAAACCTATAATTAAATGGCCAGGTGGCAAAGAACGAGAACTTGAAATAATAATTGACAATATGCCAAAAACACTTAATAACTTCTTTGAGCCTTTTGTTGGGGGCGGCTCTGTGTTTATGGCATTGAGCGCAAGGCATTATTCTATCAATGATAAATCTTCTGAACTAGTTAATCTATATCGAAATATAGGTAGCAATAATCCCGAATTCATAAAATGGTCTCTAGCTATCTGCAACTCGTGGTCGTCCATGAAAGACTTTGTTGTCACACACTCGCCACTAATGGATATTTATGCGAGATATAGGGATGATATTGTATTAGAAAAAGAATTAGATAATATCATCGTAGAATTTATTGACAATAATAAACATGAGATAGAAAAAGTGTTGGATGATACGTTTAAGTGGCATAGAAATGTATTAATCAATGAATGTTATAAAAATCTAAAAAGAAAAATAAAAAGAATGAAAAAAATAGAGCAGGAGAAGGGTCGATTGCCGGAGCAGGACATTTTCTCTAACATAGAGACAGCCTTCATGAGCTCTCTTTATATGTATTATCGCTATTTATACAATGACAAGAATATATGCCAAGAATCTCCCCTATCGGCGTCCGTTTTTCTTTTTATCCGCAACTATGCGTATAGTGGGATGTTCCGTTTTAATTCGAATGGAGACTTCAATGTTCCTTATGGGGGGATTGGCTACAACTCCAAAAACCTGGAAAGCAAGCTAAACTACTATAATGACGAGAATGTGCTTGGAAAGTTTAATCAAACTGATATCTACTGTATGGATTTTGAGGATTTTTTGGATGCTAGTAAACCAGAGGAAGGCGATTTTATCTTTCTAGACCCGCCATATGATACAGACTTTAGTACATATGACAAAAACTATTTCGATAAAGATGACCAGAAAAGATTAGCAAACTACTTTTGTAATAAATGTAAAGCGAACTGGATGTTAATCATTAAGAATACGCCATTCATATTATCACTATACGACAGAAAAGGGCTAAATATTCGCTCCTTCAATAAAACATACTCTGTCAGTTTCATGAACAGAAACAACCGTGATGCTGAACATCTATTGATAACCAATTACTAACATTAGGTATTATTTATATAGGTAGAATTTCATTTTTAAAATCAATTATAATCTGTTTCGTTTTATTATTGGCAAAGATTAGTTCTTGGCATTTGGGATAAAACCAGTCTTAGTAGTAAGTCAGTTTTGTGTGTAACCTCCCCTAATTAGATAACTCCTAAGGGTAAACAATTCTTCATCCGACAGCGGTAAGTGTGATTCTTTACCGCACATTTCGCATGTACTGATAGCTTCGTTTTCTTCGATAATTACCATACTAATCCATATCACTCCTATGAACGTGGCCGAAACGAGAATACGAATGGGCTTATTCGGGATTTTATACCCAAAGGAACAGACTTCAAGAAATTCACCAAACGAGATATAGTGGAGATGGCAAATTTAATAAATAATAGACCAAGAAAAAAGACTCGAGTGGAAAACTCCACTCGAGTTTTACCGGTCTCAATGTGTTGTACTTGAGATGTTAACTTAGGCTCCCTTTTGCGTAATCATCCCAAAAATTGTATAATATATAGGTATGCCAGAGTTTCGCCTACATAGTAAATTTCAGCCCACCGGTGATCAGCCGGCGGCTATTGCTCAGCTCACGCGCGGCCTCAAGATGGGGATTCGTGAGCAGACTTTGCTTGGCGTCACTGGCTCCGGCAAGACTTTTACTATGGCGAATCTCATTGCCAATATTCAGAAGCCGACTCTGATTCTTGCTCATAATAAAACCCTGGCCGCCCAGCTCTATTCCGAATTTCGTGAATTTTTCCCCGAGAACGAGGTGCATTATTTTGTTTCTTACTTCGATTACTATCAGCCGGAAGCCTATATTGCTAGCACCGATACTTATATTGAAAAAGATTCTGCCATCAATGATGAAATTGACCGTCTGCGTCATGCCGCCACGGTTTCATTACTCACGCGTAAAGATACGATTATCGTCGCTTCAGTCTCTTGTATTTACGGTATCGGTTCGCCTGATCATTACACCGAAATGTCACTGCATCTCGAAAAAACTGGACATACTTGGCAGGTGGTTTCGAAAAATACCCTCCCTGTGGCGAAACTTAATCAGACTAATCTGATGATTTATCTTATAGCCATGCAGTATCACCGAAATGACCTCGCTTTTGAGCGTGGTAATTTCCGGGTCAAGGGCGACACCATTGATCTTTTTCCAGCCTCCGGTGAAATTGCCTATCGCTTCGAGTTTGCTTTTGATGAGCTTGAGGAAGTCAAAATCATCGATCCACTCACCGCTGAAGTCCGCGAAAAACCCGATCAAGTTTTCATCTTCCCGAATACTCACTACGCCACCCCGAAAGATCAACTCGATCGCGCTATCGACTTAATTCAAGCCGAATTTGACGAACGTCTAAAATATTTCGAGGCTAATCATAAATATCTGGAAGCGCAACGTCTTTCTCAGCGCACCAAATATGACTTGGAGATGCTCAAAGAAACTGGCTTCGTGAAGGGAATTGAAAACTATTCTCGCCACCTAGATGGCCGTAAGGCCGGGGAACCACCAGCGACTTTACTCGATTTCTTCCCCGATGATTTTCTCTTATTAGTCGACGAATCGCATATGACTCTGCCACAGGTGCGCGGGATGTATAATGGTGACCACGCTAGAAAATCTACTCTGGTGGAATATGGTTTCCGCTTGCCGAGCGCGTTAGATAATCGCCCTCTTACTTTTGAAGAGTTCGAAACGCATATCAGGCGTGCGGTTTATGTTTCCGCCACTCCGGGCAAGTATGAACTAGAAGTCTCTCCAAAGCCAGCCGAGCAAGTAATTCGCCCGACCGGTCTGCTTGATCCAGAAATCGAAGTTCGACCAAGTGAAGGCCAAATTGATGATTTGATGCATGAAATCGAAGAGCGTATCTCCAAAAATCAACGCGTCATCGTCACGACCTTGACTAAGCGCATGGCGGAGGATTTGACCGATCACTTGAAAGACCATAAGATTAAAACCGCCTATATTCATTCCGACATCGATACCCTGGAGCGCGGCGATATTTTGCGTGATTTGCGTTCTGGTGTTTATGATGTCTTGGTCGGTATTAATTTACTGCGTGAAGGTTTAGATCTACCAGAAGTTTCACTTGTGGCAATTCTCGATGCAGATAAGGAAGGTTTTTTGCGTTCTGAGTCGGCTCTCATCCAGACGATTGGTCGTGCGGCGCGCCATGTCGAAGGTCACGTCATTATGTATGCCGACAATATTACCGAAAGTATGGAGCGGGCAATTTCCGAAACCAATCGTCGCCGTGAAATCCAGCAAGCCTATAATCGTGAACATGGCATCACCCCGACCTCTATTAAGAAAGAAATTTCTCTCGGTCTTCGGGCAATTATTCCGGAGAAAGCCAAGGAAGATAAATTAGACCTTAAGAAAGTACCAAAAACCGAGCTCCCGTCTCTGATGAAAGAACTTTCTGAGCAAATGCAACTCGCCGCTGCCAATCTCGAATTCGAACAGGCCGCGAAGCTTCGCGATATGATTCAAAAAATCAAAGACGCCGAAAATAGCTAAAATTATTTCAGAATCTTCCTTACTCGCTCTTGTAATACTGGCACCACTTCTTTTTCGA
Organism: uncultured Candidatus Saccharibacteria bacterium; assembly: GCA_963543945.1. Taxonomy (GTDB): domain Bacteria; phylum Patescibacteriota; class Saccharimonadia; order Saccharimonadales; family Saccharimonadaceae; genus Nanosyncoccus. The sequence continues at coordinate 31 of CAUUCN010000013.1, read as the reverse complement.
ACCAAGGATTCTTCGCCTGCCAGCGGAAATT
>CAUUCN010000012.1:0-28716 GCA_963543945.1 uncultured Candidatus Saccharibacteria bacterium | reverse complement strand
GAGATAAATCTCCAATTGTCAAACAAAGTCGTCGCGAGGGCTTTGCCCTAGCACCAAAAGCTCACAAAATCATGGCAAAAAAATCTGGTATTCCAGGTCAGCACGGTGATATGCGAGTTCGCGGTGGTAGTTTGTATCTTACCCAACTTCGCGAAAAGCAAAAAGTTCGTAGACTCTATGGTCTTCTCGAAAAACAATTTGCTAAATTGATGAAAGAAGCCCAAAAGGCCGAAGGTCTAACCGGTGAAATCCTTCTAGAATACCTAGAACGCCGCGCAGATAACGTTGTTTTCCGCGCTGGTTTCGCTTCTACTCGTCGCCAAGCACGCCAACTTGTCTCTCACGGACACCTCACTCTTAACGGTCGCCGTATTGACATCCCTTCAATCCGCTTGAAGGCTGGTGACAAACTCGAAGTACGCGCTAAGTCTCAAAAGTCTGAATACTTCAAGAATCTCGACAATATCGTTGCTGCAAGTGGTGTTACTCCACTCAGCTGGATGAAGTCTGATGCTAAGAAAATGACTATCGAAATTACTGGCAAGCCAAAACGCGAAGAAGCCGAAGCAGGCATTAACGAACAACTAATCGTTGAGTATTACTCACGCTAAGGAGAAAAATGACAACAAAAGTAATTCACGAAGCAAATCTTGCAGAAGTCATCGACGTATCCGAGAACTGTGCCTCATTTGTAATCAAGCCACTTTACTACGGTTATGGTAACACTTTAGGCAACTCTCTCCGCCGCGTCTTACTCTCAAGTATTAAGGGTGCTGCAATTACTTCCTTCAGTATCGAAGGTACTACTCACGAATTCACTGCAATCGAAGGTATTCGTGAAGATGTCGTCGACATCATGCTCAACCTTAAAAATATTCGTTTTAAGAGCCACTCCGACGCTCCAGTCGAGCTTACTCTTGAAATTAAAGGTAGCGAACAATCCAAAAAAGATGGTGACGCACGTGTCGTCGCCGGCGATATTAAACTTACTAACGAAGTTGAAATCGCTAACCCAAACCAGGTAATTTGTCACATCGATGATCCAAATTACACTTTGAAGATGCGCTTCATCGTCGAATCTGGCCGTGGCTATCTTACCATTGAGCGCTCAGCCGAAGAACGCATCCACAGCGACATGATCGCCCTTGATGCTGTCTTCACCCCTGTAATTCGCGTTCGTTTCAATGCTGAAAACACTCGTGTTGGTCAAGATATCAATCTTCAACAATTGACTATCACCGTCGAAACCGATGGTACCATCACTCCACGCGAAGCCTTCGAAGAAGCCGCTGCGATTCTCGTGAATCAATATCAGGCTCTTGCTGGAAAAACTGTCGCTGACACCGCTCCAGCTCCAGGCTCCAAGAACGAACAGGAAGATGCTGGTCTAATGCTTCCAATCGAAGAGTTAGGCCTTTCAGCTCGTACTGCTAACGCTCTTGTGAACAACGCAATTCACACTATCAGAGACCTCGTTGTCTTATCTGAAACCGACCTCAAGGACCTCAAAGGCTTCGGTCAAAAGGCTCTTGATGAAGTCAAAAATAAACTTAAGGAGTTAAATATCTAATGCATCGCCACGGATATAAAGGCCGCAAGTTCGGCCGTGAAACCGACCAGAGAAGGGCACTACTACGTGGGCTGATGTGCTCTCTGATCAAATACCAGTCGATCACCGTGACTCTAGCTCGCGCTAAAGAAATGCGCCGCTACACCGAGAAGCTTATCACCATCGCTAAAAAAGGTGGTCTCGCTAATCGTCGTCTCCTCATCGCAAGATTGGATGACCTTGAAGTTGCAGACCTCTTGATGGATGTCATCGCTCCTCAAATCGAACGTGATTCTGGTTACCTCAGAATTGAACGCGCTGGCTTCCGCAAAGGTGACCACGCTGAAATGGGTACTATCTCATTTGTCGATTCTATCAATCTAAATAAGGAGGCTAAATAATGAAGACTTTTAGCCAAAAATCCGCTGAAATCAAGCGCGAATGGTATGTTATCGATGCCGCTTCTTTACCACTTGGTAAATTAGCCGTTGTCATCGCTGACAAACTTATGGGTAAGTCTAAAGTTACTTACACTCCACACATTGACAATGGTGACTACGTCATCGTCTTGAACGCCAAGAACATCCAAGTTACTGGCAACAAGATGGTTGAAAAAATGTACTACCGTCACAGTGGCTTCCCAGGTGGTCTCACCGAGCTCAAACTCGAAGAAATCATCGAGAAGAATCCAGCTTACGCCATCAAAGAAGCTGTCAAAGGCATGCTTCCAAAGAACAAGCTCGCTGACGATCGTTTAGCTCGTCTCCGTGTCTTCAATGGCGCTGAGCACACTCATTCCGCTCAAAATCCAAAGGAGATTAAATAATGGCAACCAAATATTCCTACGGACTTGGTCGTCGCAAAGCAGCTACTGCTCGCGCACGTCTATTTAAGGGTAAAGGTGAAATCACCATCAACAACAAGCCAGCCCTAGAGTATCTTTCTCTAAACAAAAGCTTGCTTGCTGAAGTGACCGATCCTTTAGCTCTCGTTAACAAGCAAAAAGAATTTGATGTTACCATCCTGGTTTCCGGTGGTGGTCTAGCTGGTCAAGTCGACGCAATCAAATTGGCTATTTCTAAGGCTCTTACCTTGGAATTCCCAGATCTTCGTCCAGTCTTGAAGAAAGCTGGTCTCATCAAGCGCGACCCACGCGAAAAAGAACGCAAAAAATACGGTTTACGTTCTGCTCGCAAGCGCGAACAATTCTCCAAGCGTTAATCAAAAGAAAATACTTCTCTTCCGGGGAGTATTTTTTATGTCAAGAAAAAAGCCCGTGTTTCCACGAGCTAAGCAGACATGGCTTCAAGTTTGTAGTTTTCCCGAAGAAATTTACTAAAATCCCGAATCCAGCAGGTAGCTAGATGCCGATAAGTCTGCGAAATGCGCACCACAATGGTTTTTGTTTCCAAAAAATCCTTGTAGACCGAGAGAAAAGTTAGTTCTGCCCCTGCACATGTACCAAGAGAATCCTCTAATAATCGAAATTCCACCTCGTCTGGCAGCTTATCCTGAATATAATTGATCGTGAAGTAGCTCCACCCGAGTTCCTTACTTAGTCTGAGCTCGATACCAGCAGTTTTCGCGTGCTGACTATTGAATCTCTCAAAAAACTTTGTCATTTCTTTACGCATAAAAAATACCCCCATTCTAGGTTCTATTGTTTAACATAAGCAATCTTTATTATTATAACCCAACATAAGCAAAATCGACCAAAAATAGAAAAATTCCGTCCAACATAAGCGAAATCAATCAAAAGTCGAACAAAAATCCGCAATATCCGCTATAATAAAGTCATGGCAGAAACTAATGAATCCGCAGTGCTTTATCAAATCAATCTCAAAAACCTGATTAAAGCCCTCAAATCACCATCTTATCTCAAACGTTTTATTAATTACAATAAGCATATTGTATTGTATTTTGTTTTCGGCGTCCTCACGACTGTCGTCAACCTTATTAGCTTCTATATCTTTGCCGAAATTCTCAAAATTGAAACCATTCCAGCCACCATTTGGGCCTGGGTCGTTGCCGTAGCCTTTGCCTTTATTACCAATCGCCTCTATGTTTTCGAAAGCACCGCCAAAACTCACGCCGCTATTCTCCGCGAAGCCATACTTTTTTTCATTGCACGCCTACTTACACTTGGCATCGAAGTCTTTATTATGTGGCTCTCCGTCGATGTTTGCGGCCAGAACAAACTCATTTGGAAAGTTATCTGCAATATTATTGTTATTATCGTAAACTATACTCTTAGTAAAGCTGTCGTTTTCTCCAGTAGTCGCACCTCCAAGCGCCTCGGAAAACGTGAAGATAAAAAGAATAGTAATTAACAAAAACCTATTATTGCTATCTTAAAAATAAAACATTACTTCTAGTCTCTATCTTTATCCCGCTTGCCAAAACACCCAAAAAGATGTATAATATAGACATTGTTGGGCATTTTTCCTACAAAGGAGGAAATGTAAAATGATACATATCAAACATGAGGACCTGCCTTATAGAACCTTAACTGCAACTGATAAAAAATGTATGATACCTGGAATATTGGAATGTACACCTGATGGCAAACTTACTACTAATCAAGTAATCAATCTGGAAAGAGCAGCGGAAACCGCTAGACGATCTGAATACATCAACGAAGGTAAATCCAATTACCACTTCGGTGAGTATGTAAAAGAAATTGATAAATATTTTGGCTGCGATTGTCAGAAAGCAACTTACCATGAAGAAAAAGCTGAATTTTATGCCTATATAGCTGATCTAAGAAAAGCACAATACAATAATTTCATACAGCTTTTACAAAACTAATTTCTAGATTTTTAATAATTTATTATATTTTAAATCTAAACATTACGAAACTATACATTGTCGCCCAACAAAAATGGGAGCCAGAAAGGCTCCCATTTTTATCTTTACAACTTATTTCGACCAAAGTACGCCATTCACATACAGTTTATGGCCATTCAAGTTAATATTACTATTAGTCGAATCGGCATTCGTCAAAGAAGTGACATAAGTGTCGCCGGTCAAGGTCAAAGTACTAGAACCATCAAGCGTCAGATAAACTTTACCAGCATTTGCCGCATTAATCGCGCCTGAATACTTCGAGCCATTCGAAAGGTTCATAGTTAGCGAGGAGATCTCATCCACCACAATATTACCATCTGCAGCTTGATTAGTCAGATTTAATGTCACCACGCCACCATTACTACCGGAATTACCCCACGAATCCTTCTGAATTCTCAAGAAATTACCCGTCGAGTCATTATTTACAATCGTATTATTTTCCAGATTAATCTCCGCCGTGGTATTGGTTACATAAAAACTATCGCCCTTATTAGTGGTAATTTTCGAATTCTTCGAGGTAAATACCGCCTTGCCGGTCGCCGCATCGCCACTCATTGATTGGTAGAGAAAAATATTTTTATAAGTCGTCGACTGACCATTCAAGGTATTATTCGTATCTACTAGGGTCACGTTATCAAGAGTAATTGTATTTTTACCTTCAATAATCGCGCCCTCAGAAGCCGTAGCCTCGAGATAAGCATTTTTTACCGTCACATCCGCTGTAGAATATATCGCTGGCGAACCCTTACCGGTGGTTTTATACGTACCTTCATCTACCGTAACTGTCCCACCTCCACGATCCGTACGAATCGCCGCACTAGAAGTCCCGGCCGTAGTAATCTTCAAACTCTTCGCATTCATCACACCACCACCGGTCGTCATAATACCACCCGCATTGTCTTTCGAAGTAGTGATTGTCGAATCCGAAATATTCACTGTCGTACCGTCGGAAGACGAGTTATTCGTCGACGCTGATCCACCATAGCTGAAGACACCATTTGCACCAGTCGCATCCGTGGTAATTGTAGCGTTTTTAATTGTTAGATTCGCGCCATCCTTGGCTAAAATTGCTGAATTCGTGCCATAAAAACTTGTACTATCACCGCCATTCGAGTCGCCAGTTTTAGAAACTGTAATATCAGAAAGTGTAGAGGTTATTTTACCAGAAGCGGAAATAGTATTTTCATTTGCCGTAGTCGACTGATATGCGCCACTTGTAATATCTTCATTTGATGTAAGACTTTTGGCCGACGCATAACTGATCGATGCGCTTCCACCAGTCAGAGACGAAGAATTATAATTCACCGAACTGGTGGAAGTTTTACTATTGACCGAATCAATAATTAAAAACCAGATTACACCTAAAGCTAGGACCATGATGACTATAGCCGCCTGAAATTTCTTATGCTGTTTACTCACTATAATCTCCTTATCTGTGAATTTATTATTAAATTGAGCGAGGTCTAAATTGTAGAGTCTAAAAGGGAATAAAAGCTAATAGATTAGCGTTGACCGCCTTGATTAGATGGACCGCCGTTCCCGCCACCGTTTTGGAAGTTTGGAGGGGTTCCATGATTACCGGAAGGACCACCTTGCCCGTTGTTTTGGCCATTAGGTCCACCTTGTTGGCTACACTGTTGATTACCGGAAGGACCACCTTGACCACCAGGGCCTCCTTGACCATTACTTGAACCGTTCGGGCCTCCATGTTGCCCACCTTGACCACCAGGACCGCCTTGGCCCTGAGAATTATTATGTCCATTATTTTGATCAGATGGGCCACCTTGACCATTATTTGATCCATTTGGACCACCCTGTTGGTTTACAGATGGGCCACCTTGTTGACCGCCCATTCCACCAGGCATGCCATTTTGCATTTGCTGTGTTAATGGCATGCCTCCATGATTATCATTTGCTGCGAGTTTAGTATAAGCCAGACATCCAGCTGAAGTTACCACCGCCCCCGCCAATACACCAGCCACCACTAGTCCCACCTTATCTTTACGGTTAGATTTATGATCGGTTGATTCATTTTCCATTTGAAAACGCTCCTTATTTAATTGTTTACCACCCTATTATTCCGTCGTATTCTGAAAGAAACCTTAAAATTTACTAAAATATTTTTTCAGGTTCATTTCAAGTTACCGGCGCAAAATGGTATTATAAATAAATAAGGAGATCACATGAGAGTACTTTATGTCGAAGATGCCGTCTTTCTTGCCGAAGCCGTCAAACACAATTTAGAAAAACAAGGTATCACTGTCGATCACGTTAATAATGGCGAAGACGGTCTCGAAAAAGCCCTCGATGAAATTTACGACTGCGTAGTGCTAGACATTATGTTACCAAAACTTTCCGGCACCGATATCTTGAAGCGTATGCGTGAAAAGCAAATCCAAACTCCAGTCATTATGCTTTCCGCCCTTTCAGAAGTTGAAACCAAAATCAGTAATCTTGAGCACGGTGCCGACGATTATCTTGCCAAACCTTTCAAAACCGCTGAATTAATCGCTCGCATTAAGGCCTTAGTTCGTCGTCCGAAAAACATTAATATCAATACCATTTCTTATAGCGACCTCATTCTCGATAAAACTAATGCCACTTTGAACGGCGAACAATTGACCGCCAAGGAAGTGGAAATCCTCAGTGAGTTTATCAAATCTCCAGAGCTTCTAATTAATAAAGAACATTTACTAGCCAAAGTCTGGGGTGAAGACGGTTTCGGCGAAGATAACTACATCGAATCCTACATTTCTCGTATCCGTAAGCTACTCAAGAAAATCAAGAGTAAAACCAATATCGTTACCATGCGCGGGCTGGGCTACAAATTAACCGATAAGTAATATAATAGACTTATGTTTCAAAAACTTCGTAAGCGCATCATCATTATTACCATGGCCGTCACCACGACGGTCTTGGTTCTGTCGGGAATTCTTATCATGATTTTCTCTACCGCTTCGCGTCCTGCACCTGGGCCTCATCACGAACCGGATTTTCAAAACAACTCCTCAGAGCAACATTTCGACGACGAAGAACTGCGCAATTTTATTCAGTCTGATCGCGATGAAGGTCAAGGTCGCCTCATAGCTTCACTCATCGCGGTCGATATTATTGTCGAAAGCACTGTTTTAATTATTATCGTCTACGCTTCAAAGCGTATCGTCGAGCCAGTGAAAAATTCCTATGAGCGTCAAAAGATCTTCATTGCGAACGCCTCTCATGAATTAAAAACCCCACTCGCTGTCATCCAAGCTAATATAGAAGCTCTCGAAGTGGACAAAGAGAATCAGCACTGGAAAAATAATATCGAAACCGAAATTAATCATGCCAATAAGCTAGTCTTAGACCTCTTGCAACTCGCCAAAATGGATGCCGGCAACATTATGATAAGTACCGCCGAACGCGTCAACCTCAATGCCGAAATCAAAAAGCGCATCGAGATGTTCACTCCGAAATTCTCTGGCAAGATTCATTATACTAGCCTCCCCTGCTCTTTCATTCATCAATTACCCAAACAAGATATTCTCCAAACTCTCGATATTCTACTCGATAATGCTATTAAATACGGTAAGCAAACTCTGGAAATTCATCTCACCAAGACCTCTCTTTCTATTTCAAACGACGGCACCAAGGTAAAAACTGAAGATCTCGAAAAAATCTTCGATCGCTTCTATCAAACCGACAAATCTAAGGAAGGTTCCGGCCTCGGGCTTGCCATCGCCAAAACTCTCTGCGATCAGAACGGCTGGATTATCAAATGTAGTAATCAAAACAACCGCACTACTTTTACGGTTTATTTTAATTCGAAAAACCGCACCTAATTCCGGAACTATATTTTTCACCAGCGTGGACCTAAACCCCCATCGTCAATTTTGCGTTTTTGGCTAAATCTGGTATAATATAGGTGTATCGTATTTACGCCTATATTTTTTGGCGTGCACATTTACAAGGAGGGTGTTTATGTCAGAAAATTCTGAAATTGCCGTATTGAGAGCCAATTACTGTGAAACCAATCGCAGTGTTAAGGAGGCCGAAGCTAATCATGGTCTGATTCGCGCTAAATATGATGCCGCTATCAAGCGACACAGTGCTTTTTATGGGCCGATTGAAAGGCTTAGGATTCAACTTGCCTCTGAAAATCTCAAATCCAGACCTCAGAAAAGTCTTATCGAGACACTGAATCGCGAACTGGATGATCTACTTGAAGAACAAGCTATTGTGAAGTCGGAAATTGATAGTCTCAAGCGCAAAAAAAGTCGCGCTTATAGCGAAATTCAAACTCAGAGAAATAAATTGAAAAAGTTAGATGAAAAAATTCGTTCCAAAAGCGGCGATTTAGAGCCATACAAGAAGCCGCGCAATTTTAAATTTTAGGGGGGACTAAATAATGCTACGAAGATTTGTAACCGATAAAAAACTAATCGTAAAAACTGACTAATCACCCAACTTGAAATTTTTTTAAGAACCGGAGTCTCTTCGGTTCTTTTTATATACAAAAATTCATAAAATAAAGATTCCAAACCTACCTACAAACTTCGGACCAGAAACCATATTTGCTTTTGATATATTTTTATCTGTTATCAAGTTGACTCTATCTATAAAAAGTTATAGAATATTAATAATTAATAAGAAAACTGCAAAGTTGAGATTGTAGTTTTAAAAGTAAAGGAAAGATCGAGACTCACAAGATGAGCCAAGCAGAAAGTTCTAAAAAACCGATTATTGTTGCTCAAATTATGGGTAAATGGATTGGCGGTGGCGTCGAATCTGTGATTATGAATTACTATCGTCACCTCGATCACACCAAAGTCCAATTTGATTTTATCTGTGACGAAGATTCCACTCGCATCCCATATGACGAAATTAAAAAACTTGGTGGCCGTGTCTTTCTAGTGCCAAAATATCAAAAATTACCTCAATATCTCAAGGCCCTCGAAGATCTATTCCGCAAAAACCAATATCGCATAGTACATTCCAATGTGAATACCCTCTCGGTTTTTCCGCTTTACGCTGCGAAAAAGGCTGGCGTACCAGTTCGTATTTCACATAGCCACTCTACCAGTAACGCTCGCGAATGGAAGCGTAATATTATCAAAAATATTTTGCGTCCATTTAGTAAAAAATACGCCACAGATTATTTTGCTTGCTCCGAACTAGCTGGCCGCTATCTTTTTGGGGACAAAACCTTCGATCGTGGCGAAGTTAAAATTATCCATAATGCCATCGATCTCGATAAATTTAAGTTTGATTCTGACGCTCGTAAGAAACTTCGTAAGGAATTAGACATTGACGAAAAAACTACCGTTATTGGCCACGTCGGACGTTTCGTCAAGCAAAAAAATCATGATTTTCTAATTGATGTTTTCAATGAATACCACGCAAAAAATCCCGACTCTAAACTTCTCCTCATCGGCACCGGTCCACTCGAAGAAAACATCAAAGCCAAAGTTGAAAAACTAAATCTTTCAGATTCCGTGCTATTTTTAGGCCAACGCGAAGATACCAATAAATTTTACTCCGTGATGGACATTTTCTGTTTACCAAGCCTATATGAAGGTTTACCAGTAGTTGGCGTCGAAGCTCAAGCCTCGGGACTACCATGCGTATTATCCACTACGATAGATAAGGGTGTGAAAATATCCGAAGAATGTACTTTTAAAAATATCAATAACGACATGATTGACTTTATTAAAAAACTAAACTTTAAAAAAAATCGAAATATCAACGAATGCTTCTCAGAAGTATTCAATATATCTAAAAACATAAAAACCATTGAGGAATTTTATGCAAAATAAAGTGTCTATTATTATTCCAGTTTACAACGTCCCAGATAATCTTCTTAAGAAATGTATCACAAGTGCTATTCATCAAACATATGAAAATATCGAAATTATTATTGTCGATGATGGAACCAATCAATCTAATCTAAATACTATTGAAGATTTTGCAGATAATAAAAAAGTTAAAATAATTTCAAAAAAGAATGGTGGTCTTAGTAGTGCAAGAAATTATGGAGTATTGAATAGTACTGGCGACTGGATATGCTTTGTAGATGGAGATGACTTTATTAAAAAAAATACAATCCGTAAACTAATCAATCAAATAGATAAAAATGACGAAATTGTTTGCTTTGGCACAATAAAGGAATATCAAAACAAATCTTTCAATTACGATTTTAATGGTATTTTTAAAAATAAAAAGTTTTTTAATGACAACCAAGAACTTATTGCTTATTTGTTTGATTTTAGAACTCAAGTTGGTGATGCTACAGCAAAATTATATAAAAAGATTTTCCTAACCCAGAACAACATCAAACATGACGAACGAGTAAAATACGGCATAGAGTCCATCGTCTTTAATTATCATTGCTTCCTAAAAACCAAACAGCTTCACTATATAGACTATTATGGCTACATCTATACGTACAACAGTAAATCGATTACATCATATCAAGACGACACCTGTGTTGAAAATACAATCGAAGGAATAAAAAAGCTCAATCAACTTATTAAAAAGGGATCTAACTCTAAATTAATTCACAATCTTTTACTTAATAGAATCCAATACATTATTGTCACAACTATAATTAGTGGTTATTTTTCACCCAAAAATCCTGAAAAATATAAAATTAAGAAACAGAAATTAATTAATTTTCTTAATATTCCAGAAATTCACGAATCACTTCATTATGATATACAAGAATTAGACAAAATCAGAAAATTAGTAATAATACTTTCCAGAAATAATATGTTTTTCCTTGTACAACTAATTGCAATTATTAGAAATCTGCAAAAGGAAAAATCAAAATGATACCATACTTAATTATATATTTTATAGTGCTACTAGCTTCAAATAAGATCCAATCTAAAAAATGGACAAAATTGGATTTTCTAATTCTATTATTACTTATTTGTATGGCAGGATTTAGATTCATGATTGGCACAGATTATGATCTTTATAGTCGTATGTTTGAACAGCTTAGTCTTGCAACGGTGAACGATTCTCGTACCGGACTAGGTTATAATCTTATTGCTCTTCAATTCAAAAACTTCGGATTCAATTTTCAATCTTTCATCTTTATCTGTGCTTTAATTACAAATACTTTTGTTTATATTTTTCTAAAAAATAATTCAAAAAAACCAGGCCTCTCATTACTAATGTATCTAGCCTTCGGTTTTTACACCTTCTCTTTTAATGGTTTTCGACAAGCGCTAAGTATGTCATTTTTCCTATTCGGATATACGAATAGGAAGAAGAATCATTTCATTTTAATGGGAATTAGTTATCTGACATCATTCTTTATTCATTCGATTTCGGGATTAGGAATAATCATAACAATTGCCCTTGACTTGTTGCCAAATATTCAAATATACTTCAAGAAAATCTTACCTTATATTGTATTTGTATACATATTCTTTGATAAAATCTTCCTTGCAATTATTAGTAATTCATCCGGTTATAGTTATTATCAAGACTCGAGTGAAGAATATATGGCTGGAATTGGAACCATGCTTCGCGTCCTACAGTACCTAGCGATTTATTTTTTGGTATTTTATACATATAGCCGCCAGAAAAAAACAATCGAGCAAGAAACGACTGATAATGATCTAAAATTAGCTAAAATAGGAACATTAATAATGATTTTTTCGTTAAAGAACTGGTTAATCTATCGCCTATCGCTACAATTTCTAATTTTTAATTGTCTTCATATTGTAAAAATCTACGAAATAAAGATTATTAACGTCAAAAAAATCCAAAATCTATTATTTCATACAATGTTATTGATTATTTATATTCTTAATATAATCTCATTTGATGGCGTATTCCCATACCAAAGCATATTTAATACTGGAGCATTTTAATGAAAAAGAAAATATTATTTTTTATCCCAACGCTTGACGGTGGAGGAGCTGAAAAAGCACTGGTTAACCTAGTTAACACTATTGATCTTACCAAGTACGAAATAGATGTTGTCACTATTTTTGGTGGAGGCGTAAATCAAGCATTTTTAAAACCCGGTATAACCATAAAATCTATATTTAAAAGACGAATAAGGGGTCTCAAGCATATTTTTAAGCTATTTACACCAAAATTACTCTATCGATTTTTCTTTAAAGACACCTACGATGTTGTAATTGCATATCTAGAGGGCGAATGCACTAGAATTATTTCTGGATCTAAAAAATCTACCGTCAAGATTGCATGGGTTCATATCGAAAGAAAACATGACTATGTCTGTGCATTTAGAAATTATTCTGAAATGATAAAAGCATATTCATCATTTAATAAGATCTGCTTCGTCTCCGATGACACAAAAAAATCATTTAATACATATACAGACTCTATATTCCAGGCAAAAGAACATATAGTAAAAAACATCGTTGATTACACATCTATATTCAAGCAGTCAACGGAAGAAATTAAAGTTATACAAAAAGATCATTTTAATATAATATCAGTTGGACGATTAACAAAAGTCAAAGACATGAATCGCTTAATTGACTTATATTTATTTTTAAAAAGTAAGAATATATTAGTCAATATCTTAATTTTAGGAATTGGCGAAGAATATGAAAATCTAAAAAAACGTATAACCGATCTTAATATCGAAAACAATATTAAGTTATTAGGGTATCAATTAAATCCATATAAATATATCGCAAAATCAGACCTGTACGTATGTGCATCCCATAAAGAAGGCTACAGTACAACGGTATTGGAATCAGTTGTCTTAGGTATACCAGTGGTCACTACGAATTGTTCTGGAATGATGGATATTCTAGATAATGAAAAGTGTGGTATTATCGTAAACGACAATAACGAAGAACTGTTTAGTGCAGTTTACAAAATAATACAAGATAAAGCTAAGTATTTAGATAAAAAAAATAATTGTCTACTTAGATCAAAAGAATTAGTGAAGTTGAATCTGTTTAATATTAAAAATAATCATCAAGAAATAGGTGTGAAATGAAAAAAATTATATTACACAATACAGCTATTGGTAGTAGGAATATGGGGGACTATATCATTATGCAGAGCGCAAAAAGAGAGCTTAAATCAATCATCAAAAATAAGTTGGTTGTAGAGTTACCAACACATACTCCACCGCTCAGGTTCAGAGCTGTTTTCAAATTGCCGTTTCATAAAAATTCAAAAAGCAAAGAGTTATCAGAATATCAGTATGGCCTCGTTTGTGGTACTAATCTTCTTGAAAAAAATATGATGCGAAGACAAGCACAATGGAATATAACACTAAGTGAGTCAAAATACCTTAAAAATAACATTTTTGTTGGTGTTGGAGCGGGTACGATTGGTAAAATCAATTTATACACGAGATTACTTTTAAAACGAGCATTGTCGAATAAATATATTCATAGTGTTCGTGATGAAGAGGCAAAACAAATGCTAGAACAAATTGGTATAAAATCTATAAATACCGGTTGCATAACGATGTGGATGTTAAATAAAAAACATTGCCAAAAAATTCCACAAACAAAGTCCAGGAAAGTAGTCTTTACTTTAACAGATTACAGCAAGGATAAGGCGAACGACCGTCTCCTTATTGATATCCTAAAAAGAAATTACAATGAAATTTATTACTGGATACAAGGGTCACAAGATTTGGAGTATATAGAATCCTTAGTTGACATCAAAGATATTAATTTTATTTATCCATCACTAGAGAATTATGAAGATTTTTTGAAAAATAATGATTGTGACTACGTTGGTACTAGGCTACATGCAGGCGTCAAAGCAATGCAGGAACTTAAACGATCAATAATTTTAATAGTAGATAATCGTGCACGAAGCATACATGAAAAAAATAATATTGTAGCAATTGAAAGACAAGAGATTTCAAATAAGCTCGAAAAATTAATCAATTCTAGTTTTAAAACAAAAATCGAGCTTGATGAAGACGCTATTAATTCATGGAAAAAACAGTTTATAGAAAATGAGTGAATTAAGAAAACAAGGGAAAAAACTTCTCAAAAATACTTTAATTATCGGAGTTGGCCAACTTGGTGCTAAATTTTTGAGTATTTTACTACTTCCTCTGTATACCTCAAACTTATCCCCTGCAGATCTAGGCATCATAGATTTAATCATTACCTATGCGTCTTTGGCACAACCTATATTCTATATGCAAATCGACCAAGCAATCTTTCGTTTTTTAATTACTTTCCGAGAAAATAAATCTAAACAGTCGGAATTAATTAAAATAGGAATAGGAATATTTTTTATTCAGTCAGTAGTACTTGGATTAATATGTTTCACACTCGTAGGTATTTTTAATACTAGTTTTGCAGTATTACTTGGGCTATATGCATTTTTTTCAACATTCCAAAATTTCCTAATGCAAATTACGCGTGGATGCGATATGAATACTAGTTATTCAATTTCATCAATTATTTATAGCCTTTCGTTATTTATTTTAACAATATACTTTATACAAATGAGAAATCTAACTATAAATAATTACTTTATTATTAGTTTTATCAGCTTTTCGATTTCTATTTTATATCTTATTTTTAATCTTAAAGTATACATAAACATAAAAAAACTTCCAAAAGAAGCAAAATCCACAACAAAAGACCTTTTAAAATATTCTCTACCACTAATACCAAATGCTCTATCTTGGTGGGTCATCAACGTGTCAGATAGAACCATAATTAAGATTTTTCTTGGTGACATATCAAATGGAATTTATTCCGTGGCAAATAAGTTCACAAATATCCTATCATCTGTATTGTCAATTTTCGTTTTATCATGGACGGAATCTGCCGCGGAAAATATTAATAAGAAAAATAAAGATCATTTTTTTTCATCAATCATAATAGAATCCTATAAGCTTATCCTAGCATTAAGTTCAATAATTATTGCATTCTTACCATTTGTTTATGGTTTATTTATTAAAGGTCCAGAATACAGCGAAGCCTATTGGCAAATACCAATCCTAGTCATCTCAATCGCGTTCAATACTCTTGTTTCTATTCTAGGATCTGTTTATGTAGCACTAGAAAAAACTAAAGAAATTGCAAAAACATCAGTTTATTGCGCAATTATCAATATTGTAGTAAATCTTCTCCTAATCAATTTTATTGGACTAACAGCAGCGTCACTCTCAACATTAATCGCTTTTCTTTCAATGACTATATATCGTTTTATAGACATACAAAAATACATCAAAGTTAAAGTTAATCTACGAACTATTTTCTTACCCTCTATAATTGTATCAATTATGATTATTCTATTTTATTTCAATATATCATTTTTAAATTTAGTCAATATCGTAATTTGTATATTTTACACTTATAGTATTTTAATAAAATATATTTCCATAATAAAGAATAAAATATTAAGAAAATAAATCGAATATATGCTTAAAAAAAATATATCCATCCTTTCATTTATAATATCCATACTATCGCTCATAACCGATAGCATAATGTTATATTTTTTGCACCAGTCACATCTACTCAATACCGGCCTATTTCTTGCAGCTACATTTTTCATTATTGTAATCCAAACCATACTATTTATTTTTCGTCGTCATATTTTTTCGTCAATCCTCCAGGTACTCATTATAATTATCACCTCAATCCTCTCCTTCCTCCTCTTCAAATACAACGACTATTTCTCCAAAATCAGCCCTAACGAAACATACTACGAAAAATATAGTCTCGTCGCCCTCAAGGATTCTGATCTCGCGAAAAACAACGCTAATACCATCACTCCGCTCGGTCTCCTCACCAGTGACCCCTATTTCGAAACTGTGAAGCAATATCTCACAAATGCCGACCAAAATAACGCAGATCGAAAAAACTCCAACAATAAAAACGCCGACCAGAACCAATCTCGCCCAGATCCCCTCAAAAACCCTCTCGAAGAGACCAATCTCAAGACCTACGACAACCTTCTCGCACTTACCACTGCACTCACTAGCCCCAAAAGCACCAACGATAAGCTCCAGACCATCTTCCTTGGCCACACCTATCTCGACGCGCTCAAAGATAACAACGAAGCTATCTATAACCAGCTCCAAATTCTCGCAGACGTCGAAATCAAAGTCACCCCGAAGCATGTCGAAACCACCTCGCACGCTTCGCTCGACTCCCCCTTTACTATTTACCTCAGTGGCATAGATAATCGCGATCACACTCTGCCTTTTGCCGCCCGCTCCGATGTCAATCTCATCCTCGCCGTCAACCCCGCCAAGCACAAGATTCTTCTCCTGAATACTCCGCGCGATTTTTATGTCCCCCTCGCCATGAATGGCAAACTCGACAAGCTTACCCACGCCGGACTTTATGGCGTCAATGAATCCATTCATACTCTGGAAAATTTTTATAATATTAAATTCAATTACTACGCCCGTATCAATTTCGATGCCACTTCCACTATCATTGATCAACTCGGTGGCGTCGATATTCATATTCCTTATGTCGTGAACACTTATCATGGCCACCGTCACTATGAGTCAGGGAATTATCATCTCAATGGTGATGAAGCATTGGATTTTGCCAGGGAGCGCGTCTCGATTAGTTGGGCTGGTGGAGATCGCGAGCGTGGTCGCAATCAAGAAAAAATTATCACCGCTCTTCTCCAGAAACTTCAGCAAGACAAAACCAACCTCACTAAGTTAGATCAAATTTTTAATTCCATCACCAAAAACATTCAAACCAACTTCACTCCCGATGATCTCAAATACCTCGTCCAGAAACAATTAACGAATTTTTCTAACTGGCAAATCGAATCCATTGACGTCGATGGTAAGGCCGATATCACCTCCACCTATACTTACCCAGAACCTAAACATTTCGTCTGGCACCCCTATCAAGACACCGTCGACCGTGCCAAGGCTAAGCTTCAAGAATATCTCAACGAATAAAAAACTTGCGCCAAAGGCCAAGCTTCATAAATAACCCAAAAACCAGACCAAGAATTCATATTCATCCGCGCCTTCTCACGGTTCCGGCCTTTTAGCGGTGCCTGTAAAGTGTTACAATAAGCTAATGACTATTCGTACCCACAAATTTTTCTTGCCCGCACTTCTAATTTTTCAGATGCTCTTCATCTTCATCATGTCTTCTTTCGGTCACACCTCTTCCGATGCCCAAAGCAATCTCTTCGTCGATTTTATCGCCCAAAATTTTCCGCACGTCCGTCACGGACTAGAAAATAATCTAATCAGTCTAAACACCCTGATTTTTCTCGTGCGAAAAACCGCCCACTTCACCGAATACGCGATTTTAGGTAGCCTCTTCCTACTTAATTTAAGAAACTGGCTAAAATCGAATAATTCGCTCGTAAAATTTTCTAAACCTCATATTACAAAAGCCATCGCAAAGAAAAATCCTAACACTCAATTCATAAAATCCGTCACCAAGAAAGCTCCCCTAAACCCCATCAAACACCCACTCGCCATGAGCATCTTCCTCAGCTTTCTCTATGCCATTACCGATGAGATTCATCAAATCTTCGTCCCCGGCCGCTCCGCCCAGTTTCGTGACGTCTTGATTGATACTCTCGGTGCCAGCTTCGGCACGCTCATCGCATACTTAATTATCAAGCTTATTACCAAAATTAAAGAGCACTCTAAAATCTAATTATTATAGTAGTTATAATAATTATTCTTCCCACCACGGCGCTTATCTACCACCTGGTTCAAAATCACCCCAGGTATATTAATCTCAATCGCTTCCAGCGCTCGCTTCGAATTCTGTAAATCTTCAATCGTGGTCTCGTTCGCTGTGCAAATCAAAATCACTCTATCCGCTCGCTTCGCCAAAATCAGAGAATCCGAAATTCCTTCAATCGGTGTACCATCGATTAGTACATAATCATAGTGCTTTTTCACCTCGGCAAGCAACATTTCCATCTTCTTCGATTCCAGAAGCTCACTTGGATTTGGTGGCACCACGCCACACGTAATCACCTCAAGATTTTTCACATTGGTCTTCAGTGCATACTGACGCAGTTTTTTTAAATCACCCTCCGCCAAAATATTCGACAGACCGAACTGATTACTTAATTCAAAAATTTCGTGTTGACGACCCAGGCGCATATCACAGTCTATGAGAAGCACCTTCTTATTCGTCTTCGCGAAAGCCACCGCCAGGTTCGCAATAATAAAGCTTTTACCTTCGTGAGCTCTCGAGCTACAAAACAGCACTGTATTTGAATTCTGATTATTTAGCGAGAAATATAAACTAGTGCGAATCGTACGAAAATCTTCCGCTACCGCCATCTTCGGATTATCACGCAAAACCAGCTCTGAATCCTCATTAATCTCCACCGCTTCCACCTCTTCTACATTGGCGATTTCCGCTTCTTTTTCCGCGGCAATTTTTTCTTGCTCCAATGCAATCTTTTCTTGAATCGCTTTTTCTTCGGCAATAATCTTGCGCCCCACCGCCTTAATCTCCACGAATGGCCTCTCCGGTGTGCCTTTAGCTTTTTCTGCTTCTTCAGTTGCTTTCGCCGCTGCTTCTTCTGCCGCTTTTTCCGCCGCAATTTTTTCTGCCTCAGCCTTGAGTTCAGCTTCTTTTTCCGCTTCTTTCTGCTTCTGTTTTTCGAGCCTAAGCTGTTCTTTTTCTTCCTTTTTCAGGCGCTTTGCCTCTATTTTAGCCAGCTTCGCCTCCAGCTTTTTGCGTTTTTTCTTCTGCTTATTTGTTTCTAATTTATGTACCTGGCCAAAAATCGGCAGTTTAAAGATTTCATCAATTTGTTCCGTCGTCTTAATCGTGCGATCGAAGTAAAACAGCACCAAAATAATCCCAAAACCCAGCACCATACCAGCCACCGTATAAATAATTTCTTGTTTTACTACATCAATGTTGTATGGACCCCTCGGCTCCACCGCGTGATCGAGAATATTCACACTCGTATCGTTGTAAATCTGCGAAATTTCTTCCTTAAAAATATCTGCCACCCAGTTCGCAATCTCGTAACTTCGGTAAGCTTCCTCATCCACCACAGAAATACTGATAATTTCCGTATTTTTCAAAGAAGAAACATTAATCTTTGCACTCAGAGCCTCATAAGATTCCTTCAAGTTATTTTCTTCAATCACCCGATCAAGCACGCGATGTGATTTCACTACCTCAGTATAAGTTTCAATCAAATTCTTATTCGCCGTAATTTCACTCTGCACCGTGGTCTTCGATTTATCCGAACTCAAAATAATCGTCGCGCGCGATTTATATTCTGGTTTCTGCACTAAAACTGTATAGGCTGTGCCCGCCGACACGCAAAGCACCACCATCGCAAAAAACAACACCAGGTGTTTTCTAAAGTAAATTAACAAGTCTCTCACGTTAATCTCTTCCATATCAAATATTATAATATGGTAAGACTCATCCGTAAATAGTCTAAATATATTTTGCCATAAAACGCAAATGCTTATTTTTGTAGTTTTCATTTTTAAAATTAAACTTTAAAATATTTTTATATCAAAAAAACGGGGGCTCGCCCCGTCGTCAGGTGGACCCAGGTCTAATGACCAGCCCAGTACCTATATTATAGTATGTAAGCGTAAAAATAAGTAAATAAAATCTTGTATTTTTTACCACTTGGAGTTATAATTAAAACATCATTACGCCGGACTAGCCTAAGGTTTCGACCGACCGCAAATGCCGGCATTTTTGATGGTTAATTTTTTTGTATCATCTTAGCAATACGTTTGAGTGGTAAGATATAAGAAGCTAATGGCTGGAAAAGTGAAGAATAAAACTTAGTCGGTGTAATAATTCTTTCCAGTTTGCCTTTTCCCGCGAGATAATTAAACAAGCAAGTAAAATCACCATCCGAGGTAAAGACGATAGCTTTATCGTAATTATCATACTCTATAGCAGCAGCGTGCAAAACTAGTTCAGCATCGACATTACCCTTCATCTGACGCTTGCCGCTCTCATGATAAATAACTGTTGGTTTATGAATAAGTGTAAAGCCTGCGTCCACCAAACGACTATACGTATAAGTTCTATCCGGATCATAGCCGATAAAGATAAACGCTTTCTTTGCGTTAAACTTATGAGTAAGATAGAGACGTAACTTACGATAATCTAACTCAATTCCTTGCGACTTTGCGCCGAGATGCAGATTATTGCCGTCGATGAAGACATAGGTGATAGTATTTTGCATTTTTTTGGATTCCATTTGCCTTTATTATACCGAATAAAACTAATTTGCCCCAGAAAATATTAGGATATTTTATATAATAATTTACAGTGCAAAAACAAAAAACAACCTCACGGTTGCCTTCATGCGAAATATTTGGTGGAGCATATGAGACTCGAACTCATGACCTCTTCAATGCCATTGAAGCGCTCTAGCCAACTGAGCTAATGCCCCAAACATCTTGCGATGGATTAATTATATCAAACCTCTGACTTTTTTGTCAATTTTAAGGTATAATAAATGAAAGAATTGAAGGGAATTGATATCTATGTACTAATTTTTCAGTTTATTTATGTGATTTATTTATGCACTTATTATTTAACATGGAGAAATTATGTCAGATATCGTCTTTTCACTTATTGATCAAGAAAAAAATCGACAAGTCAGGGGCCTCGAACTCATTCCGAGCGAAAACTATGTTTCCGCCAACGTTTTGAAGGTTATGGGGACCGTTCTCACCAATAAATATTCCGAGGGCTATCCATCTTTTCAGGATCTAGAAAATTATAATCCAGCCGACGAGACTAATATCGTCGAAGAATTACCAAATTATCGTTATTACGGTGGTCAAACCAATATTGACAAGATCGAACGCCTCGCCATCGCCCGCGCCATGAAACTTTTTCATGCCGACCATGCCAACGTCCAGCCCCACTCTGGTGCTAATGCTAATGAAGCGGTTTATTTTGCCTGGTGTCAGCCTGGTGACAAAATTCTGGCTATGAATCTTGGCCACGGTGGTCACCTCACTCACGGTTGTCCAGTCACCCGTTCCGCTAAAATTTATCAATTTATTAATTATGGCGTCACACCAGAAGGCGACCTCGATTACGACGAAATTGAACGTCTCGCACTCACCGAAAAACCTCGCGTTATCCTCATCGGCTACTCTGCTTTCATGAAAATTCCTGATTTTGCCCGCATTGCCAGAATTGGCCAAAAAATCGGCGCCCTTCTGATGGCTGATATGGCGCATGTCGCCGGCCTCATCGCAGGCGGTGTACACCCGAATCCTCTAGATTTTGGCTTTCATGTTATGACTACCACCACCCATAAAACTCTTCGCGGTCCACGTGGCGGCCTGATTCTATCGAAAGGAAACGTCGCCTCTCCTCTGAAAAAACCTGAACACACTCTCGAAAATATTCCAATCCTCATCGACCGTGCGGTCTTCCCAGGTACCCAAGGCGGTCCACTCGAACATATTATTGCCGCTAAAGCCGTCGCTTTTAAGGAAGCTCTCTCCGATGATTTCAAGCAATATTCCGCCAAAATAGTCGAAAACGCCAAGGCTCTCGCCGCCGCACTTCAAAATCACGGTTTTATCCTCCAAGGTAACGGCACCGATAATCATCTCATCCTCGTCAACGTCAAGAAAAATTTCGGTATCGATGGCAAATTTTATGAACGCGCTCTCGACCTCGTCGGACTCACCCTGAACGCTAACGCCGTCCCAGAAGATACTTCCGCCGCCTTCCGTCCATCTGGTGTCCGACTCGGTACCCCAGCCATCACCACACGCGGCATGAAAGAGGCCGAAATGCAGCAAATTGCCGATTGGATGAAACAGATCGTGGATATCTGTCTATTCGTAAAATCCGAAGAAAATCTCTCTACCGCCGAACCACAGCTGGCCGAAATCCGTCAGCAAGTCGAAACTCTAGCCGCAAAATTCCCAGTCCCTGGCATTAACTAAACACGCGTCACCAAAATTAATAAAAAACCACCACAACAAAATCTAAGTCAAATTCCAAGCAAAATTACCGCGGCAATAACCCGAGCAAAAACCATCCAAGCAAAATCGCACAGGTGTATAATATATCTAATCATGGAGGTAAAATGAAATTAGAAATCAAAAATCTCACCAAAAAATTTGGTAACAAAAAGGTCCTAAAAGATCTCAACTTCACCGTCGAAAGCGGCAAGGCTTTTGGTTTGCTCGGCCGCAATGGCGCCGGTAAAACCACCACTATCCGCATTCTCATGCAAGTTTTTCAGCCAACTTCCGGCAAGGTTCTCCTCGACGGTAAGCCTATTGACTATTCCAAGGTCAGCCTCGGCTACCTTCCAGAAGAGCGTGGTCTTTATCCGAACGACAAAATCGTCGACCAATTAATCTATCTCGCCGCTCTCAAAGGCGTCGATAAAAAAACCGCCACCGCCTCGATCGATTACTGGCTAGATTTTCTCCAGATGACCGATTACAAGAACGCCAAACTCAAAACCCTTTCGAAAGGTAATCAGCAAAAAATCCAACTCATTTCCTGTATTGTCCACAACCCAGATATTGTGATTTTCGATGAACCATTTTCCGGACTCGACCCTGTCAATTCACAGCTTCTTGAAGAGGTAGTGCGCGAACAAATCAAACGCGGTAAAATTGTCCTCTTTTCCAGCCACCAGATGGATTACGTTTCCGAATTCTGTGACGATATTCTGATTCTAAAGGAAGGTGAAATTAAACTCCAAGGCAATCTTCGCCAAATTCTCAAAAACCATCGCAAAAACAAACTCCTCGTCAAATCCGATGAAGTCGAAAAAATCCACGCCGCCCTCCCAGAACAAACCGAAATTCTGCGCGAAGGCGAATTAGTTTATCGCCTGAAAAAAGACGAAGACCGCACAAAAACCATGAGTGATCTTATCAAAAAATATCCGATCGACCAAATCGGCGACCTCGAATCAACCTTAAAAGATATCTTTATCGAATACGCGGAATAGAAAGGGAACTATGCAACAATTTTTCACAGTCTTTAAATATGAATTTAAGAAAATCGTGCTCAGCAAGGGGTATCTCATTTCCACCGGTATCATGGCAATTATTCTCGCCGGCGTCTTCTTCTTACCCCAACTGATTTCCGACCTAAAACTTTTCGGTTCTTCTGATAATACTCCCGTCGCTCTAATTAAAACCGACTATACCAAATCCGAAACTCTCGTCCAGACCATTCATGCCGCTCTACCGAACTACGAAGTAAAGCTTACCGATAAATCTACCGAAGAAGCCAAGCAAGAAGTGATTGACGACAAGGCTAAATTCTTCATTGAAGCCAATCATAATCTAACGGAAGTTACCGAATATTCCAAGATTGGCTTTAGCGATGCCAGTATTCGCGAGGTCCAATCCATCGATACGATTGTCAAGAATCTACGTCAATCCGACCTACTCGCTGAACAAAATCTTGCACCGGCCGCCATTGCTAAGGTCTTAAATCCTGACGTTAAAATTAATCTCGAAACTGTCAATAAAAACGGCGCCACCTCTGTGATTTATACTTTTGTCCTCATCTACGCCCTCTACATGGCCATCACTTTCTATGGCTCGCACGTCATGAATAGCGTAGTCACCGAAAAAACTTCTCGCGCCATGGAAGTTCTCGCCACCTCTGTCAAGCCAAATGCTTTACTCTTCGGCAAAATCATTTCTACCAGCCTCGCCGGACTCATCCAAATCGCCGCCATCATCATCGAGGCTTTCATCTGTGTGAAAATTTCCTCTGCCAACAACCCTGACTTTCCTGTAAATCAAATCATTTCCAATATCCCAACTCAGATCCTCATATACATGCTAATCTTCTTCCTGCTTGGCTTCCTAATTTACTCCTTCCTCTACGGTGCCTTCGCTTCCACCGTCTCTAAGATTGACGAACTCAGTTCTGCAATTATGCCGGTCCAGATTATCATCGTCTTCACTTTCATCGCCACAATGTCTGCCATCAATTCCGGCAATGCCGATACCACATTCAATGTCTTCCTCTCGTATTTCCCATTCACCGCACCGATGATGATGTTCACCCGCGCCATTATTTCCAATGTTTCGACTCTGGAAATTATCCTCTCGATTCTCATATTAATAATCAGTACCTACTTTATCGGCTGGCTCTCCGCCCGTATTTACCGCGTCGGTATCCTGATGTATGGCGAAAAAACAAACTTTATCAAGCTCATGGGTGCTATTTTCAAGAAACAATAGTATAATTAATTGGTCGGGGCATTAGTTCAGCTGATAGAACGCATCATTCGCATTGACGAGGTCGGGGGTTTGAATCCCCCATGCTCCACCAACAAGTACTTAAAGCAACCTTAACGGGTTGTTTTTTATATCAAGAACCACCAGTTAGGGTGGTTCTTTTTTCTTTCCATTGGGGAACAAATACATTGTTTTGATTTGTTTTCCATAGACAGAAAAAACGGCTATGAACCCAATAAAGTTTTAGCAACTTAAAAATTCGGCAATAAAAAATAAAACAAAAAAATAAGGAAAACAAAAAATGAATAGTTACAGCAAATTTAATAATCAGCAAAACTCAGAAGAAAGCACCCTCGCAGAAACGATTTTATTAGCAGGGTCTGGGCTATTTTTAATCTGGGTTGGAGCTGCAACGCTACCAGTCATGAGCGTCCTCGGATTCATCATGATTGGCACGGCATTAATAGATTAATAAAAGAAAAGAGAGAAAATATGAAAATTGAAGTAAAGCAACTAGGGATTCCGAAATTCGTCCGTGTAAACATCGTAAAGGCTGAAAAATGAGTAGAGACCCTTATTACGACAGACCTGAATGGTCGTTCTCGCAGATGAAAAATATCATCACGGATGGCATTGACTACGCCGTAGCGGCTAAAAGAGGGTTATTACCACAACCAGCCAGCAAAGCTATCGATATCGGACAATTAGCTCACGAGGAGCTACTTAAGCAGGGCGGTTCAAATGAGTTTGTAGTCAGTCCATACCCAAATTTCTTAACTAAAGAGGCAAGGGCCTGGAAAGCAGAACAAACACTCCCAATTATCACAGAAAAAGAATTCGAACAGCTTAATAGTATCTGCGAAGCAGTTAAAACTCACCCACTTTATAACACCTTACTCTGTGGAGACGGGATCGAAAATGAAAAAGCCATGTTTGGGAAAATCCAAGGTCTACCAATCCGCGGAAAAGCCGATGCTATTAAGAAAACTGAAGACGGTTTTATCATCTGCGACTTAAAAACCACCGCACAATTTTCGGACTGGGAATATAAAGCCTTCAGAATGTGCTACGACATGCAAGCACTTATCTATTCAGCTTTAACAGGACAATTTAAGAACACCAAGTTCTATTTTATGGTGGTCGAGACCGTAGCTCCATACAGAACCGCAGTAATGCTCGCAGGTGAGAACTTCACAGATAGTGGCGAAGTGAAGCTCCTAAAATGTATCGACGAAATCGTAAAGTTTGGCGATCGCGAAATCGACTTCCACCAGAACAAAACGCTAGATAACGTAATTGAACTTGGCGATTTTAGTAATTAGAAAGAGAGAGAAAATGGAAAATAATATAACAAAAGTCGAACCAAAAAACATCGAATTAAAGCCAAAAGCCAAACTCACGATCGAGAGCATGGTTCATAATCAAGAGTTCTTAAAGAAAGCTCAAGACGTGTTGGGTCAAGGAACTCAACAGTTCATGAGTTCAGTTTTAACCCTATCGAATTCAGATAAAAACTTTAAGCAGTGCGATCCAATTAAACTTTATAACTGTTGTCTCATGGCCGCAGCAATCAAGCTACCTTTTAACCAAAATCTAGGTCAAGCCTACGTAATCGCTTATAAGGGCGAGCCACAGCTTCAAATTGGCTATAAGGGTTTCATCCAGCTAGCACAACGATCTGGTCAATTTAAGACCATTAATGCTACCGAAGTTAAAGAGGGTGAAGTCAAAAGCCGCAATCGCTTAACTGGTGATATTGAATTCGATTGGATTGAAGACGAAGAAGGGCGCGAAAAAGCCAAAACTATCGGTTATGTCGCATACTTCGAACTCCTAAACGGTTATCGACAAACACTATATATGTCTGCACAAGAAATTAGAGGCTACGCGACTAAGTACAGCCAAAGCTTTAAGTTTGGTGGTGGTGTCTGGAAAGATAATTTCGACGAAATGTCCAAGAAAACCGTTCTGAAACGAATTCTAAGTAAGTATGCACCGCTTTCAATCGATATGCAGAAAGCTATTGAAATTGACCAATCGGACGGTGATAAAAGCTATCCGGACGCGCCAAAAGAAACCTTAAATGTCGAAACTTTCGACGCAGAGGAAGCAGAGGTAATTAGTGAGTAGAATCGAAGCAACCAAGAATGTCGCAATTCGAATCAAAAAGAAAGGTAAAAATGGCAGGAACTAAAGCTGGCGGACTGAGGGCAAAAGCCACCAACTATCAGAAGTACGGAAAAGACCATTATCGACGTATCGGTGCAATTGGTGGGCGTAATAGTAACACTGGTGGCTTCGCCTGCATGGATGTCGACAATGACGGCTTAACTGGTCCAGAGCGATCTAAAATCGCAGGAAGTAAAGGCGGAAAAATCGGAGGCTTTATCGGAAAACGTGGGTACGCATTCATCGAACTAGCCGAGGAAAAAGGTTTCGCCTACTACAAACAAAGAAGCTCTGGAAACATCGTAAAATTAGCAATTAATAATTAACCCATAGATGGTGCTGGCCGATTAGAACCAGTTAAATGTCAACATAGACTCAGCCATAGTACTTAACATCAGATGAGGCGTAATCGGTTTTAATGTGCATTTTTAATTTAGACCTCTAAATTCTTTAATAGCGCCTCATTCTCAACAATTATCACTAGGAGCGTCGTAGACGATAGTCGGAACAAAAAAGTTGAGTTCCTTAAACTCCGACGCGATTCGAGACCTACGAATCGTTCTGGAAACTCCTCCTAGTGGTAATTTCTGGATTTAAGACAATGAATAATAGACAAAATTTAATCCAACCCGATAAAGTCCTCGTCGATTATATCGATAGTACCGGAAAACCCCAGCACTACGAGTATAAGACTATTAAAGAGGCTTATAAGTTTGAACGATATCTAAAGCAACATAAGAATTATTCGGCCGTCCTCACGGTGGTATTGCCTAAAAGAGCTAACGAGGAGAAAGGAGAAAGAGAGAAATGGTGAAAGACAAAGTGGATGAAGCGATTGAAACGCTTGTAGATAATGAGCCTAGAGATGTGAGCTATAACGAACTACTCCAATGCCTATGCGAGCTAACAGATAAGGACTTTAAGAACCTTATTAAAATCGCAAAATTAGAGAGAAAAACTAATAAACTAATCGACCAATACTTTAACAATAACTAACAACGTGGTGCTTTGGCTGGTCTATAGCATTTTTCTCTCGCCAGACCAAGGTTAAATGTCATAAACGCAGCCCGATATGCTTGACAGGGTGGTTGCCGAGCCACCCCAGCCATAAAAGGATAAAATAAAATGAAGAGATATAAATTACTGAAAGACACCCCAACCCTTAAGACTGGCACTATCTTTGTGGAGGAGGGTGATAACTCTAATGACTATAAAGAATTAGTTCAAGTTGTCCAATATGGATGTCCGAATAGACCATTTTTTGCAGTTAGCGAGATTAATAACTTCGACGATTGGTTTGAGGAAATCCCTGAAAAACATGAAAGGTGGAGGGGTGGAAGAGGTGATGGTTATTATTTTATTGACGATGAAGGTGTTATACGCCATGAGATTGATACCAATGACGACATGGACAACTATCGCTACAATGCTGGCATTTATGGACGTACAGAACAAGAGCTTAAGGTTAAACTTGAATACGATATCGCCCGCCAAGTACTTTTAGATGACGCTGAGGGCTGGAAATTTACGCTAAAGGAACAGAATTATTTTGCGAAGTATAGTGTTATTGATAACCGCTGGCATCTCAATGGTGACTATCATTATACCCCAGGTGGAATCTACTTTAAGGACTTAGAATCTCTTAAAAAATCCCTTGAAGAGCATAAAGAGCAGTGGGAAATCGTTCGTAAATATGAGATGGGAGAGATGTAATGATAACACTTATATTAATACTAATCCTGGCTATCGCAATTATATCTGTGGTTGTCAATAATAAAAGCCGATACGGTAGTGATAGCGCAGAGTTCGCATTTATAGTATCAGTATTCTGCTTAGTCATCTTTTTGATACCATTCATAGCACTCCTAATGTCCGTCTCAAACGGCTCAACGATAGACTCTAGAATTGAGTTATACCAGTCACAGAACACTGAGATTGAGTCTAAGGTCCAAGCCACAGTTGCAAGCTATTTAGCTCACGAGAAACAAGCTTACAGAGACCT
>CAUUCN010000011.1:0-28881 GCA_963543945.1 uncultured Candidatus Saccharibacteria bacterium | reverse complement strand
AGTTATCAGCAATACGTTAATATGCGAGGCGCTAGCGATTCATTGCAAAAGATTAAGGAGTTAACCTCTAAAAAGGATAAGGTTGCTGGAAATAAGAAAGCTCAGGTGTTATACAGTAAATTTATTGAATCTCTAAAAGGTCGAATAAATATCTATGAAAAAGGAATACAGATATACCTAGACGTATTTCAGGCATATGATAAAGGGGATTTTACTTCGATAGAAAAAATATCTCCAGAAATCTCAGATTACGCGGTCGTCTCTGCTAGACTGGGGGATATTTCTAAGCAACTTAAAGAATTTAAGCAAATTGCCAAAAATGAGAATTGTAATTTGGATTTTGCATCTAATAATGATTCAATGCTGTGTAGTAAAAATCGCCAAAAACTTGAAGATTTAAAGATCATGGCTGAAAATGATGAAGTAGAAAAAAAGATTCTAAATATTATATATAGTAATTTTGGTGATTATTCGGAAATTGATGTACTAAGTAAATATATCGATGATTGTTTAGTGTATTTGAGGTAAATTATATGAAAAAGAGAAATTATAAAATTGGAATTATCACACTAACTTTAATCCTTGTTTTTAATTTAGTACTTATGTCAGTAAGTAGTGTATTTGCAGCTAAACCGTATGGCGAAACCGGTGCACAAAATGAAGTTGACAAAACTACATTTGCCACCAGAATAAAAGACGCATTTATAGAGTGTCTTAAGGAAGATTCAATGGAAATCGCTCATGACGTGGCTGCAGATCTTGGTCCTAATGAATATAATGTTAAAATCAATTACGTAACGCCAGCTGAAATTTTTAAGGCCAACAATGTTTTCACTGATAATACCGCTATAAAAGTAGGCGAGGATATTGAGAAAATAATAAACCCAACAGGGAAAAAAATAGATGGCAAAATTTATTGCAGTGAAGGGTCGTCAGAAAAAAATTTAACCACACTCTTCATGGAATCTATGGGGATTGATAATATTAAACGATTAATATGTTCTCCAAATGGCACTTATGCGCTATATAAGAAAGACGTTGGCCAAGAGGATTCGTGTAGTGCTAATAATTTAAATCTCAGTACTCGTCTCGCGAAAAAGAATTCTAGTGAAAGCGAAAAATATATTAATGATATTTATTCGAAATGGAGTAAGAAGCAGAATAGTAGTATTTTGACCGGAGATTCAGAAAAAGATAAAGTTTCAAATAATGCGACTATGTCATATGCTGAAGCTCTTAAAGCGTTTGAGAGAACATGTATTGGAAAGCCAGGTACTGGTGGCGATGGTAAGGATACGGAGCAGTATTCAAGTGGCGGGGGGACTTATTATTATGATTTTACAATTAAAATGATAAAAGATGGAAATAGCGTAGAACTTCATCCGCATTTGAATCAGGATAAAAAAGGAAACTTCTTTCCTAAATCCGGAGATATTACCGTAGACTATTTTGATACTTCAAAAAAACAATTAACCTGTGAACAACTGAAAAACACTATTAATAATAATTTTGATGAATATAAAAAGTCTATTGATAATATCCGTAAGGAAAAATACGTAAAGCCTTGTGCATCCGAGGAAATAAAAAAGCGAGCCAATGAAATTATATCTGCATATGAAGCTCAGCAACGTGATAGAATTGAGACGACTGGTCCAAATTCTAAAGTTCCAAAAAAACTTTCACTAATGTCGGTAGATAAGGCGGAATACGATACCTTAAAAGCAGCATTTGCCTCAGGTGATTTTACCGTAGATGATGGTAATGGTGGAAGAAAATGTTTAGAAACAAAAAATCTTAAGAATTGTAATTCGGTTGAGATGAAAAATAAAGCTCAACGTATTATTGACTCGTATGATCATAAAATAGTAAACGGTACACAGCTAACTGACGAAGAGAATAAAGAATTAAAGCTACTTAGTGAAGCGGTTACTAAAAATGATTTCACCGTAGATGATGGTAATGGTGGGAAAAAATGTTTAGAAACGGAAAACTTTAATAGCACTTTACCTCCCGACGAGGAAGAGTGGACCGCTGAGGGTGAATATGATTCGTCTACTACGGCTGATCAGAAGCAAAGCTACTGCCAGGAGAACGGCGGCTTCCTTTCTTGGATGCTTTGTCCTGCTATTGCTGATGGCGCATCTACGGCAGGAGGCTTACTCGGGTTTATTACCCAACTGACCACTGTGCATACTTCGATCATTGAGCAATTTTCTAAGCAAGATTCGTCTATTTATAAGGCCTGGTCTGCCTTCCGCAATATTGCTAATATCGGTTTTGTTATTATGTTGCTCGTGGTGGTGTTTTCTCAGGTAACCAATATTGGTATCTCTAATTACAATATTAAGAAGATTCTACCAAAACTCATTATTACTGCAATTTTAGTTAACTTCTCATACCTCATCCTAGGTGTACTAATCGATCTCTCGCGCATAGTGGGTGATGGTATTGGTTCGTTGATTAAGTCTGTGGCTGCGGATGGGATGGATGCTGATGCATCGGCTAGGGCATCCGCCACAATTTCCGCTATCGCAGGAATAGTTACGACTGCAGCTGGTGGGGCTGGTATTGCGGCGGCCGTTGTTTCTGGTCCGGCTCTTATTCTCCCCGTGGTAATGTTCATTGTTACTTCGTTAATCTCAATCTTCTTTGGTTTTATTATGCTAACTATTCGTCAAGCAGCTATCATTATGGTAATCGTACTTGCTCCGCTTATGATGGTCCTGTATGCTCTGCCAAATACCTCTGCTATAACCAAAAAATACATCTCTACTATCAAGGCACTTCTTATGCTTTATCCTATGTTTATTTTTGCAACCTCCGCCGGAGCTCTTGCTTCTTCAATTATTATTGGTACTAGCACAGACCCACTTATGATGATTGTCGGTGGTTTGTTAAATGTTCTCCCATACTTTGCTGTTCCATCCATGGCTTCTAAATCTCTTGCTGGACTTGGTGCTATCACTGCTGGCTTTGATAAAATTCGTGGCGGGGCTCTTAAGGGTGCAGGTATGGCAGGTGGTGCATTTGGTGCATCTGAGTTTTATAAAAATATGAAGAGCGATTTTAACGCAGACAAAAACTTAAATCGTTCTCTTGGAAGGTTGAGAAGATACAAGGCTATCGAAGACGCTGGTGGTAAGCTTACGACTTCCCAACGCAGACGTCAAACAGAGGCTGCCGGGGCAGTCATGAAGGATGCCAAGATGCGCGCTGGTGGTAGTGCTGCTGCGGGCATTGCCTTAAGCAATTATGAGGGGGCTGGATTTGCTGGTCTACAGGCTGCTGCTCTGAATGAACTTGAGGAGGCAGAGGATAAAAATAATATGATGCTCTTTGCTAATGAAGGCTATACGCCAGACGATATGATAGGTATGCTCAAAGAAGCTAGCGCAGCAGACTATAGTAAGATGACCGATGCGGAGAAGAGTGCTAATGATAGCCGAATTCGTGCACTCACTAAGAGTCTTATGTCGACTAAGGCCGGTCAAAAAGCTTTTGAGTCGCAAATTGCTAGCAACAAAGACATGCGACTCTCTAATCGTGCCTTTGGTCAGATTGCTCATGCCGCCCTTAAGACTCCTGGTTTAGCTGATAAATATCAAGTTATGAACAATCAGTTTAGTAGCTATGTTGATGGAGGTGGAGATACCTCTGACACTAAGGTTCAAGCTGGGCTCATGGGCAGTACATTCTCCAATGGTATTAGTAAAACTCTTGCAGATATGAATTCGGATAAATTGCAGAAAATTACTAAGTTTGAAGTTGGTGAAATGTATAAATCGGGTGCAGATACAACTAATCTTGATAATGCATTCAATATGCTTGCTGCGGCTTCAATTAAAGACCCGAATCTTATCGCTGATTTTGATGGCATCAAGCAGGAGAAAATACTCGAGGCTCAAGGTAAATACATCGATGAATCTCAGAAATCTACTATTAATCTCAGAAGTGGTGGTTCTGCTACTGTCTACAATCCACCTGCAGATTTTGGTAAATACACGCAAACTAAAGATGCATCTGGTCAAATCTTCTATACCAATGATCGCGGCGATATCTTTAATGCTTCTACGGGTAAGCAAATAAAGGGTATGTAAAATCTCTAGTTCACTAACCGTCGGGTTTGGGGTATAATTATCTCAAGCCCGAATGGCGGAATTGGCAGACGCGCTAGCTTCAGGTGCTAGTCTAGCTTCTAGGTGCAGGTTCAAGTCCTGTTTCGGGCACCACAAGATTAGATCATAGTGAGAGCTATGATTTTTTGTTAAATTAATTTTATGCGGCGGTTTTAAATAGAAATCCAGTTTTTAAAATACATCCACTAGTTCCGCCGACTTGTTTATTGTTTCTCAAATAATCTTGGCTCTTAAATAAAAAGGAGTCAAGTATGCCAAAAAAATCATTCAAAAATAAAGCTCTCGACACTTTACCACTAGATTTTCGTGTCGAAAATCATCCTCTCGATAGAGAGCAACGCAAATCTATTTATGACCCAGCCAGATTTAATCTAATCGTGGCCGGTGCCGGTTCTGGTAAAACTACTACCATTCTTGGTAAAATTCTCTATCTCTTGCAATCTGATTTCGCCAGCCCTCCAGAGATATTAGTTTTATCTTTTACGCATGATTCCGCCACGGAGCTCAGAGAACGTTTTTTACGTGAATATTATCAAGTATTTGCGGAGCAAATTTTGCTCGGAAAATCTCCGCCACCGAACATCACAATCGAGACTTTTCATAGCCTAGCTCTCAAACTTCTTCGTAGTTTGTGGCCAGATTTTTCCGTGGTAATAAATGAAGTAGGCCTCGAGCAATCTGTTTCGGAAATAGACGATAACCCAGCTTCTGATTCTGATTCAGTTTCTGATTCTGACGAGCTTATTATACAAACCTCGATAATCCGCGAATTTCTCGATCTGCATGAATTGGATTCCACTACGCTGTCTCTAATCGCCAGTAAAATCTCCTTACCAGATTACAGCAAATTATTCCTCACAATTTCCGAAAAATATCAAAGGGAATTATCAAGCCTCCTAGAAAATCACCAGACCACTTTTTCTGGGTTAATCAAATTAGCGATTCGGTATCTTCGCTCTGGCCAGATTAAAACTCAATTTCGCTATATTATCGTCGACGAATATCAGGATCTCTCGGCTTTGCGCCAGGAATTTTTGCATCTTCTTATTGAATCCTCGCAAGCCAACCTATTCGCCGTGGGTGATGATTGGCAGGCCATTTATGGTTTTAGTGGCAGCCGCGTCGATTTTACTCTTAATTTCCGTAAATTTTGGGGTGATTTTTCCTTGCATCGTATCTCAAAAACCTATCGTTTCGGCCCCACCCTCGCAAGGTTAAGCTCGAATTTTATCATGCAGGACCATGCACAGATTCGAAAACAAATTCGAAGCCAAAAAGAAGATTCCTTGGAACCGGTTGTCGAAATCTGCGGCGATTCAGAGCGAATCGACATGGAGGTTCTGACGCATTATTTTGAATCTCTGCCTCGGGATAGTTCGATTCTTTTTCTCGGGCGTTTCCAGATTGACCGGCTTCGTCTTCTTCATTGTACTCAGTTTAAGCTAACCTCAGATAGTATAGAATTTCAAACGCGGCCAGATCTAAAAATTCGTTTTCTCACCGTGCACCAATCTAAAGGCCTGGAGACTGATTATGTGATTATCCTTAATAATCGCGAAGCCAAGCTGGGTTTTCCTGCTCATGTTAAAGATCCGCCACTTAAGGCTGAGTTAATAAAAATCGCAGAAGAATTAGGACTAGACCAGGTTTCAGTCAATGAGGAACGTCGCCTCTTTTATGTTGCTCTTACTCGTGCCAAAAAGCAGGTGATTTTACTCACTGTCGATGGTAAGGAATCAAGCTTTATCAAGGAGCTGCGTCGAAAATTTCGTCAGGATTTTACCACCTATTATCTTTCGCATTTTGAGAAATATCTGAAGTTAGAATAATCTATTTCTTCGACTTAGTGATCGAATTGATTTTGTTGCCAATATTTTCTTGAGTTTTTTGGATATTTTCCATTGCTGCTTTGGTCACGTGACGTCTAAATCTAGCTGCACGCGAATAATATTCACGGGTTAGCTTTTTAATTTCTGAGGTTACATCAATTTTGGTAGAGCCAAATTTAGCACTAAATTTATCACGTAATTTCAAAGTCGCCACTGTCGTAAAAATAATATCAATCACTAAAATTGCCAGTAGTACCCCATTAATCGATTCAATCATTGACCAGGAAAGTGGTGAAATCAAGTGTAAAATAAACGGGTGTAATCCATACTTAATGGCCATCCCACCCAGACCAAAACCAAGAGAAGTCTCGAGTGAAACGCGGCCGTTTAGGTTAAAACGTGTGGTTTCTGAGTAGTCCCACCAACGCACTCGAAAGATTTTTTCCATCACCACACTTGTGGTATATTCAATCACCGTACAGATTAGGGCGAAAATGAAAAATTCAATATACCATTCGAAATGAATTTCTTGCGTTAAGATTAAGAATGAAACCATACCTACGCCATAAATTGGGCAGATAGGACCGAAAAGAAAGCCACGATTTTGGAATTTACGTTGCTCAATACTAGTCCAGGTACATTCGAAGATCCAGCCGATAAAAGAATAAATCATGAACATCAAAAACCAGAAGCTGACAAACTTGAATACTTCATGAAATTCGAACATTACTTATCTATTTTAACATGAGAGGTCGGGATTTGTTTATGTTAAAATAAAAGTAATGATTTAGTTATTTTTGAATTTTAAACCATTGTTAAACTTAATAAAAACAAGGAGAATAAATGTTAATTTCCGAAAATGTCCCGATTAAAAATCTTGTCACCATGCGTATTGGTGGTCCAGCCAAATATGTCATCGAAATCAAGTCCAAAGATGAAATTCCAGAAGCTTATCAATTCGCCGCTGAAAAAAATCTTCCGGTCACCATTCTTGGTAATGGTGCTAACACCTTTGCTACCGACGAAGGCTACCAAGGTGTGATCTTGCTCGATCGAATTCTCGGCATCTCGCAGCTTTCAGAGGAGGAAATTGAAACCGCTTACGGCGCCGAAGTGAAAGCCGAAGCCGAAAAAGAAGGTTATGGTTATTTCCGCGCTAATGGTGGTGAAATCTGGGACTCTTTAGTCAATTTCACCGCTGCTCTTGGTTATTCTGGCATCGAAGCCATGGCTGGCATTCCAGGCACCGCTGGTGCTTCTCCAGTTCAGAACATCGGCGCCTATGGTCAGGAAGTCACTCAGGTGATTGTTTCTGCCGATGTTTACGACTTACAGGAAAAAACTTTTAAAATCATCCTCGCTGAAGATATGCAGATGAGCTACCGCAAGTCCATCTTTAATTCTGGCGAAAGCGTGGGTCGTTACTTTATTTATTCTATCGTGATTCGTTTGAAAAAAGGTCAACTCAATCCACCGTTCTACCGCTCTTTGCAGGCCTATGTGGAAGAGCATCAAGAAACTGATTTTTCACCAACTAATATCGCACGCATGGTTCGCGAAGTGAGAAACTCTAAGCTTCCAGATCCAGAAAAAATCGCTAGTGCTGGTAGTTTCTTCAAGAATATTTACCTCACTGATGAGGAGGCCGACGCAGCCGAGGCGCGTGGTATCGAAGTTTGGCGCAATGCTAAAGAAGTCGGCCCAGACTCTCCAGAGAAACGCACTAACCTCGTCAATTCTGGTTGGCTTCTCGAACATGCCGGACTTAAAGGTCAGGTCTTTCATGGTATGAAAGTCAGTGAAAAAGCTGCACTCATTTTAATTAATGAATCTGCCGAAACTTATGCTGATCTCGCCGCCGCCCGCGCCGAGATTGCCAAAGTTGTCTTCGATAAATTCGGCTTAATAATCGAACAAGAACCGGACGAAATTAAATAAGGAGTTCCATGGTTAAAGAATTAAACGGTCGCGAATTGGTCGGATTTATTAAGGAGCGCCAAGCTCATCAGGTAAAGGCTCTCCGCTCACGTAAAATCCGTCCGAAATTAGTCATTATTCGTGATTCAAACAATCCCGTCATCGAAAAATATGTCAGCTTGAAGAAAGCTTACGGGGAAGATATCGAGATTGAAGTAATTGACCAAGTAGTGAATCCTACCAAGGAAGCCATTCAATCTGCCATCGAATCTGCTAATCAAGATGCTTCCGTTTCTTCGGTGATTTTGCAGCTTCCTTTACAAAATCCGGAGTGGACCGAGGAGCTCGTCGCATTGATCGCTCCCGAAAAAGATGTCGATGGTTTGACCGGTAAAAGTCGTTTCGATAGCGCCACTGCTACCGCCATCAATTGGCTGCTCACTGGCTATGGTATTGAACTGAATAATAAATCTATCGCCATCGTCGGTCGCGGACGCTTAGTGGGTGAACCGCTGATTCGTATGTTCACTAATTCCAATCTTCGCGTTTCGGTTTTTCATCGTGGATCTGATTTTTCTGAACTTAAAAATCACGATGTCATTATTACCGCTACAGGCAATCCTCACCTCATTATTTCTGAAATGATTCGCGAGGGGGCGGTGATTGTTGATGCCGGTACCGCCAGTGAAGGTGGAGTGATTCTCGGTGATATTAATGATGAAATTCGCGCACGTACCGATATTTCTGCTATTACCCCCAAAATCGGTGGCGTAGGTCCACTTACTATTGGCGTATTATTCGAAAATGTCCTGGCCTCTGCCGCAGCCAATCAAACGCATTAATTAAGCAATAAAAAAGGGTGAGTCATGCAAACAAAATCAAAGAAAAATTATAGCGGTCCAGTCGTCCTCGTGGTGATGGATGGGGTGGGCATTCGTCAGGAAATCGAAGGTAACGCCGTGGCGCTAGCCTACACAGAATTTTTGCATCAATTAGAGCAAAATTATCCGAAATTAGCTCTCCAAGCTTCCGGTGAAGCGGTTGGTATCTTGGCTGGTCAAATGGGCAACTCCGAAGTTGGCCATAATGCCCTCGGTAGCGGTCAGATTATCAAGCAGGGCATCGCTAAAATTAATCAAGCCTTTGCTACCGGTGAAATCTGGCAATCCAGCGCTTGGCAGGGGGCTATCGAAAATCTTAAAACCCACCAGTCCACCTTGCATTTTTCCGGAATTTTCTCTGATGGTGGCGTACATAGTGAGTTGTCTCATCTTTTTGCCATGCTAAGACGCGCCGCCGAATCTGGTATCAAAACCATACGCGTACATGCGGTCTTCGATGGTCGCGATGTGGCTCCGCAGTCGGCTGAAAAATATCTCGCTCAGTTTAATCAAGCAGTCACAGAAATCAAAGCCGAGTTCGATGTCGATATTCAAATCGCTTCTGGTGGTGGTCGCATGGTTTTCATTGCTGACCGTTATCAAACTGATTGGTCGATCGTGGAACGTGGCTGGCAAGCCTTAGTTCATGGCCAGGCCGAGCATTATTTTAATTCTGCGGACGCGGCGATTAAGCATTTTCGTGAATCTGACCCTAACCTCCAGGATCAATATCTTCCAGCTTTTGTGGTGACGGACCAGGAAAAGCATCCCGTCGGTTTAGTCCAGCCGCACGATAGTTTTATCTACTTTGATTTTCGTGCCGACCGCGCCCTTGAAATTGCCGAAGCTTTTTGTCTCGATGATTTTACTGGTTTTAATCGTGGCACTGAGCAGGATCAGAAGCTTCCGATTTATTTTGCTAGCCTCACCGAATATGATGTGGATCGTCATTTTCCGGAGCATACCTTAGTTTCCCCAGTCGAAATCCATCACACCCTGCATGAATATTTGGCAGCTAAAAATCTCACCCAGCTAGCCTGTTCTGAAACTGCCAAGTTTGGCCACATTACCTATTACTTCAATGGCAATAGTTACGAGCCACTACCAGGTGAAGAATTTCTCGAAATTAAATCCGATACGCGCCCCTATGACGAACGTCCTTGGATGAAGTCTGCGGAAATTACCGACGCCGTTATCGAAAAAATGGCTAATTTTGATTTTGTTCGAATTAATTTTGCCGGTGGTGATATGGTGGGGCACTTCGGTGAGCTTGAGCCGACCGTGATTGCTATGGAGGCCATAGATTTACAACTTCAGCGTCTCGCCAAAAAGGTTGATGAACTAGGCGGCATGATGTTGATTACCGCTGATCACGGTAATGCCGAGGAGCTTTTTGATACTACTACCCATCAAGCTAAAACTTCACATACCACTAATCTTGTCCCTTGTTATTTTTATGATAATACCGAGTTTAGTCAGCATTATCAGTTAAAAAATTTGCCTGACGCCGGCCTCACCAATATCGCCGCTACTGTCGCCGACCTCTTAATTAGCGAGCACTCTGAATACTGGCGCGACTCCTTGATTAGTCTCAAATAGCTTGTTAAGAGGTGTTATCTGGGGAAATATGGTATAATGCAGAAAAGGAGAAAAAATGCAGAAAATTACCAAAGCCATCATTCCTGTGGCCGGATGGGGTACCCGTCGTCTACCAATCACCAAAGTTATTGAAAAATCCATGTTGCCAGTTGGCAACCGTCCACTCGTCGACTACTCTGTGCAAGAACTCATTGAAGCTGGAGTTACTGATATCTATATGGTGGTTAGCAATATTGAACCTTGCCAAGTTCGTGAATTCTACTCTGATAATATTGTACTAAATGATTATCTGATTTCTCGCGGTAAGGCTGATCGTGTGGCTCTCACCAAGACTCTTCCAGGGCACGTTAAAATTCATTACATCGCTCAAGATGCCAATAGTAAATATGGTACTGCCGTCCCTGTCGCTATGGCTGCCGAAGAATATAATCTTAACGAACCCGTGATTGTTTATATGGGTGATGACTTTATTTGGAATCCAGAGGGCGAATCTGCTGCCACTTCTCTGATTAATTCTCTTCAATCTGAAAACGACTCGGCTATTTTAGGTGTCGAAATCCCTAAGGAAAAAGTTGATAAATATGGTGTGCTCGAGGTTCAGGATGGCAAGCTCACTAATGTGGTCGAAAAACCATCCGTCGAAGAA
This sequence comes from uncultured Candidatus Saccharibacteria bacterium, assembly GCA_963543945.1. GTDB lineage: Bacteria > Patescibacteriota > Saccharimonadia > Saccharimonadales > Saccharimonadaceae > Nanosyncoccus. The sequence continues at coordinate 17,873 of CAUUCN010000011.1, read as the reverse complement.
GCTCCGTCTAATCTGATTAATGTTAGCAAATATATTCTTTCTGCGGATTTATTGCAAAAAATTGTCAATTATGTCAATGAGCACGATTTTGGCCCAACCGATCAGGAATACATGATTACTGATCCAATTTATGATTACATTAAGCAAGGTCAAACTATGCGCGTCGCTTCCACCTCTGGTCAATATCTCGATGGTGGATCTGTTGAAGGCTGGGTGCATGCTAATAATGTTGTTTGTGGCGTCAAAGAAGCCTAAAATCTGAAAAATTCTCCGAATAAGGCCTCGTCTAGGGGGTCTTATTTTATTTTCAAAATATACCATCCATGATATAATATTTATGGTTTATTAGGAAAGGCTCTTATGAAACAAAAAACTTATCAAGAAGAAATCGGCACTATTATTACCAATCTTCGCCGTGAAAAAGGCATCACTCAAGGTGAACTCGCGAAGATGATTGGCACCTCGCAGTCTGCCGTTCATCGCATCGAAAAGGGTGATCAAAATACTTCTCTCGAAATGATTAAGAAAATTTCCTCTGCACTCGGTCACCAGATTTTAGCTGTCAGTGACTCCTCTTTTCAGTCTTATCGTATCAATGGTGGCAAAACTCTCAGCGGTTCTATTACGATTAATTCTTCCAAAAATGCCGGTGTGGCTCTACTTTGCGCTGCACTACTTAATCATGGTCGCACTACGCTGAAAAAACTCGCCCGTATCGAAGAAGTTTTTCGTATTATCGAAGTGCTTGAGTCGATCGGTGTGAAGTGTCGCTGGGTCAATCGTCAAAAAGATTTGGAAATCACTCCTCCTCGTGAACTTAAGCTTGATGAAATGGATCTCGCTGCCGCCCGCAAGACTCGCTCGGTCCTCATGTTGATGGGGCCACTCCTCCATTTTTATAAGGAATTTGCCCTGCCTTATGCTGGTGGCTGCTCTCTTGGTACGCGCACTGTCGAACCGCACCTTCGCGCCCTCTCGGTCTTTGGTCTCAATGTCGACGCTACTACCCATACCGGTTTTTACGAGGCCAAGGTTGATCAAAAAATTCTTCGTGACGAATCGGGCAAACGTATCGTGCTTATTGAGCGTGGCGATACAGTGACAGAAAATATTCTCATGGCCGCTGCACTTTATCCTGGTCAAACTACCATCGTCGGTGCTTCGCCGAACTACATGGTGCAAGACGTTTGTTTCTTCCTTCAAGATCTCGGGGTTAAAATTGAGGGAATTGGCACCACGACACTTGTAGTGCGTGGCCAAAAGTGCATTGATAAGGATATGGAATATTATCCTAGCGAAGACCCGATCGAGGCCATGTCTTTTTTGGCAGCTGGTTTGGTCACTAAATCCGAAATTACTATCACCCGTGCTCCGATTGAATTTCTCGAAATTGAGCTCGAGGTTTTGCGTTCCATGCATGCCAAAATTGAGCGTTCTGAGGAGTACTTCTCTTATAATGGTCGCACTCGCCTAGTCGATTTGCATATATTGAAATCTAATCTGGTGGCTCCGGCTGATAAAATTCATCCCATGCCTTTCCCAGGTCTCAATATCGATAATTTACCATTCTTCACCGTGATTGCCGCCATGGCTGAAGGCCGTACTCTGATTCATGACTGGGTTTTTGAGAATCGTGCGATTTATTCCACTTACCTTACGAATCTTAACGCCAAGGTAGAATTACTCGACGCGCACCGCTATTATGTTTCTGGTCCGACTAATTGGCGTGCTGCCGAGCTAGTTTCACCTCCAGCTCTTCGCCCAGCCGTAGTCCTACTTCTCGGTATGTTGGCCGCTCCTGGCGTCTCTATCTTACGCAATGTCTATTCGATTAATCGCGGTTACCAAGATTTTGCCCGTCGTCTTAATCATTTGGGCGCCGACGTCAAACCGTTGGTCGGCATCTAGTCTCTGACGTCCAATCTTTGGTTGTCACTAGGCTCCCTAGTCAGGTGCTTCTTAGTTAAAAAATACCAGGCTCATTGCAGTCTAAAAATATCAGGTTCCGCGTGGCCTGATATTTCTTTGTTATAATAAAGGTAATGCTAAATAATATTCAGCAAAATTTCAAGCGCTTTAAAATTCGTCATCTTTTGGCGTTGATTTTCTTGTTTATCGTGGCCCTGCTGGCTGGTTTTATTAGCCAAGCCAACCAGACTTTTATGAATGCCAATTTTGTCAAAAAATATTTTAGTGAAAATCCTACTTACTATGCAATCAAAGTCTCTCAAACTAAATCCGCTATCATTGATCGTTTTTACGGCTCAGGTAATCAGGAATTTACTAGCACTATGAATTCGGAGATTATTAATTTCGCTCAAAATCTTCCGGATAATCAAATCATGCCGGGCGAAGTGATGTATAATCTCCAGACTTTGCAAAATAATTTTCCGAAAATTCTCGGCCAGCTGATTTTGCCAGAGGAATATCAAAAATATCAGAATCTCATCATCGATAATATTTATCAAATTCCAAGTAATATTAATCTCGAACAAACTTTGATGAATAATTTTTCTGCCAAGATTGACCACTTTCTTGCGGAATCCGGCCAATCGATTAACCCTGCCGTATTAAATGCTACTACGCATTACATTGTGCAAGTTTACCTAGGTCAACTCACCATGCACGATACCATTCATGAGATAAAGCAAAATTTTGCCATTACTAAGAAATACATGGATATTCTCACTCTTATAATCTTGATTAGTCTCCTCGCTCTAATTGTGCTAAATTATTTTCTCTACGACCTAATGGGGTGGCGTATTTTTATTTTTACCACCACGTTATTACTTTTTCTCACCGGCTATCTCGCTTCAATGCCTATCTGTCAGCAAATGATTCAGCAGATATTTGTCATTAAGTAGCGTATAATTAATCTATGAATCTTTTTACCTCTGAGTTAAATCCCGCCCAAGCTGACGCCGTCGAAACTCTTTCTGGGCCGCTCTTGATTTTGGCTGGTGCCGGTTCTGGTAAAACTAAAACCCTCACGCATCGTATCGCCAATTTGATTACTCATGGGATTTTGCCCTCACAAATTCTCGCGGTGACCTTTACTAACAAAGCGGCCAGGGAAATGCGCGAACGCCTTTTCCATCTCTTAAAGCAAGCTTCAAAAGAAACTGAACAATATCCTGATAGTTTAAAATCTTTCTTCACTTCCGATCTTTTTTCGGCCACCGAGGTGCCGCGCAATTTTATGCCGTTTATGGGGACCTTCCATGGCATCTGTGTCAAAATTTTACGTATGGAAGCCGAGAATCTTCATCTTGATCGCAATTTTCTGATTTATGATACTTCTGATCAGGAAGCTCTTATTAAGCGTGCGATTAAAAATCTTCGTTTCGAAGATAAAAATCTCCGCCCGAAAACTATTCAAAGTACTATATCGAGCTCGAAAAATGCTGGTGTTATGCCGGAAGAATATGAGGCTTCCGCGAGTTACCCTCAGCAAAAAAATATTGCCAAAGTTTTCTTTGAATACGAAAAATTGAAGGCTGCTGCTTCTGCCCTTGATTTTGACGATCTCTTGCTAAAAACCGTGGAGCTTTTTGAGACTAATCCAGCCGTGCATCAAAAATGGCAGACCCGTTTCCGCCACATTTTGATTGATGAGTATCAGGATACTAACCATGTCCAATATCGTTTGATTAAGCTTCTCACCGGTCGCGAGCAAAATATTTGCGTCGTCGGCGACGACTGGCAATCAATTTACTCTTGGCGCGGCGCCGATTTTCGTAATATCTTGCACTTTGAGGCCGATTTTCCGGGCGCTAAAGTCATCAAGCTAGAGCAAAATTATCGCAGTACCGGTAATATTCTAAGGGCCGGCCAGCAAATCATTGAACATAATAAAACTAGAAGCTCCAAGGAGTTATTTACCGAATCTGGGGACGGGGAGAAGGTGGAAATTCAGGCCCTCAATGACGAATCGGCCGAAGCTAGTTTTGTGGCACTAAAAATTATTAATCTCCTAGCTAATGCCAAAAATGAGGTGAGTAATTTCTCGGATTTTGCCGTGCTTTATCGTACCAACGCGCAGAGTTTTGCCCTAGAAAAAGCCCTAATTTCGCGCGATATTCCCTATAAAATTATCGGCGGCATTCGCTTTTATGATCGTAAGGAAATTAAAGACGTTTTAGCTATTCTAAGGCTCGTGCTTAATCCACGCGACCGTGTTTCCTTCGAGCGAGTAACCAAGAATGTCATTTCCGGCATCGGCCCAGCAAGTCTAGAAAAAATCTATCTCGCACTCGGCCTAGACGGTGCGTTAACGGACCTAGAGGCTGATCAAGTTCTCACTGGCAAGGCAAAAAATAGTTTTTTGCGTCTGCAAAATTTCCTCAAGACTATCGACCGCACCGCCAATCCTTCAGAGATTATTACTGAAGTGATTAATTATTTTGATTTTGCTAACCTTGTCGATGACGGTACACCGGCCACTACCGAGCGTCAGGAAAACCTCGATGCTCTCGTCGGTAACACTAAAGATTTTGACACTCTCGAAGACTTCCTAGCCGACTCCGCTCTGATGTCTTCTTCTGATGAATCGACTCGTGATAATTCTGTCACTCTTATGACGCTTCACGCGGCCAAAGGTCTTGAATTTCCGGTCGTCTTCATCGTTGGTATGGAAGAAGGTCTTTTCCCAAGCTCTATGAGTTCCGATGAGGATAGTATTGAAGAGGAGCGTCGTCTAGCCTATGTCGGTGTGACTCGTGCCAAAAAGCGTCTCTTCCTCACTTTTACCGCTGTGAGGTTTCTACATGGTAGGTCTAATTTTAATACGCCGTCCCGATTCCTGGCTGAGCTTGGTTATCAACCAGATCTCTTTAATGAATATGCCGATAATAGTTTCGGCAATAGTTTCGGTAATAAAATCGATCACAATCACAGTCGTAGTTTTGACGATGATTTTACTGATAATCCTTTTGATTCTTATGATAGTTATTCTGGACGCTCAAAATCAAAATCTCAGCCAAATAAAAAATTCGATCCTTTCTATGACGATATCTTCTACGATGATGAGGGAATCGACTTTTAAAAAAATAACCCTTCAGCGGGTTATTTTTCTTTTTATGATTAATTTTCTTTAATCTTATTTAGCAACTTTTCGTATTCTAGTAAATCTAAATTCGCTGGCCTTGCATCTAAATCAAGTCCCAGTTCTTCAAAAATCTTCACGATTTCTTCGCGGCTGCGTCCGGTAAAATGTGGCAACATCCCTTGAAGTTTTTTGCGTGGATTTGCGAAGCACTGCTTTGCGAATTTTAGAACCTCCTCTGAAACCAAAGCTTTTTCTCGTGGATAAAAAATCACCGAGGCCGAGTCTACTTTTGGTGGTGGCGTAAAAAGTTTTCGTTCGACGAAAATTCCCCCTTCGACTTCTGCATAATTTTGCACAAATAAAGTTAGGAACGAGTAGTGACCTTTTTCTTCGAGGATGCGATCCGCCACTTCCTTTTGCATTAAGAGCACGATTTTCGCGGGCTTCTTTTTGAGTAGTAATAATTTTCGAATAATTGGGCTGGTAATATAGTAAGGAATATTTCCTACCACTGAAAAATCTCCAGAAAGTTGGCCAAAATCAAAATCCAACACATCGGTATTAATCACTTCTAGATTTTTGCCAGGGAAGGAATTTGGTAAGTTGTGGGCTAATTTCTCGTCGAATTCAATCGCCACGACTTTTGGAAAACGCCTGAGTAGTGAACTTGTCAGTGTGCCGAGGCCTGGTCCGATTTCCACACAAAAATCCACTTCACTTCTCGCGCTTTCGGCGATTTCTTCCAAAGTAAAACGGTCTTTTAACCAGTTCTGTCCCAGGGATTTTTTATTCTGTAACATCGTTTTCTCCTAGTACCAGTGATGGCTGCTCCAGAAAGCCCAAGCCTGGCTCCAGCCACCGTAGCGTCCGGTCACGTAGCCAATCATCCAGCGAATTTGAGTCACTGGGTTGGTCTTCCAGTCGCTGCCAGCTGAAGCCATCTTCGAGCCTGGAAGTGACTGTGGAATACCATAAGCGCCTGATCCGGCATTCGATGCATCATAACGACATCCTGATTCGCGCATAATTAAAGTCAAAGCTACGTAAAGATCATTTTCTGAAACTCCCGCACTTCTGGCATAGTTTGCACAGGTTTCCCAATCTGGTGGAATGGATTTTTTACTACCCACCTTGGTCACCCTAGCCACTGATTGCTTAATAATATTAGTCGAGACCAGCTCACGCGAAACTTCCACATTGTTCACCATATTGATTTTATAGATAGATTGTTTACGACCTACCTCACCCATGGTTTCAAGTTTCGTTTGGCCCGTCGCCATACTTGCGTCGTTTTCCGTTTTTTCTTCATAAGGAATTTCTTCTTCCACGGTTACTTCATGGCCACCTGTATGGGTTAGGCGATATTTTGTCGATAGTCCAGCTTCCAAAATGTCGTGATCGGCCACCTTTTTCACTACATCACCGTCATAAACATTAAAACCGGCTTCCTTAAATAGCGCTTTCTCATCCGTAGTCGCAGTCATTAAAAATACCGTCTTCTGTCCGTCACTCAAGGTGACAGGTTTAGCACGGTAAATATTGATGCGATAATTATCAGAATTAATCCGTTCTGTACGGGCAGGTTCCACCTTATCATAATTTTCTACAGCAATATTTGAGCGCTTCAAAGCCTCTTCGACCGTATTTGCATTGGTTTTAATCGTCAAAGTTTTGTTGTCGGCAAAAAACGTCACATAATGCATGTCCGAAATTTCTTCAGTATCTGGATCTTTAGTCTCGGCAAAAGCTGAACGCACTCTCGAGAATCCGAAGATTAATCCAGATAAAACTAGCAAAAAAGCGCTAAAAATATATAGCGTCTTATAAGTCTTGGCTATTTTGAAAGCACTACTCACCTTATTATTATAGCATATTGTGTTTTACTGATAAAGTTTACGCTAATTTATGATAGAATAAACTTAAGAGTTATCACATAAAAAGGATGTTTCATGAATCAAGCGGACAACACCGAAGACTTTGCCAATCTAATGGAAGAATTGAATAATTACACTACGGAAAACCATACCGATAATACTAATTCTTCAAACCAAACTTCTGAGGCTTCACCTGCGATTGATTTAAGTAATTTGGATGCTAGTCCTGCTGATTCTAGTCAGCCAGTCACTATTGCTCCCTCTGCTGATTTTGCTTCCTCTATGAATCAAACCGCCACTACTTCGGCTGCCGCAAAAGATTCTGATAATCTCACTACCCCAAGTCATACTCCGCTTTCCCCTCTGATGAATTTGGATGGTACGGAAAATACCGAGGCGGTTAAAGCTGCTGAATCTACCAAGGATTCAGCTCCAGATGATGTCGATTTCACCAAAGAAGATCAAGCAGAAGATGCTGAAAAAACTGAACACGAAAAATTCCTTGAAGACCAAGAAAAAAATCCTTTGAAGGCTGCCGAACCAGTCCCAGGTTCTATCGGTAGTGCAGTTTCTTACCATGATTACGAAAAAGAGAAAAACGAGGAAGCTACCAAGGCGCAAAATCCGGAGAAAAAGCCGCTTAAGCTCGACCCAAAAATCATCGCCATTATTGCTATTGCCGGTATTTTTGTCATTTTTGGTGCTATCTTCTTGATTAATGCCTTGAGTAATCAACCGAAAAAATCTTCTCGCGCCAATAATCAAAATACCGTTGTTGCTAATGAAAATCAAATTCTCGAATGTGCTACCAAAGTCTCCGAAGAGAATCGTACTAAATATAATGCTGCTTCTGGCGAAGTCGCAAAGATTTTTACTTACAGTCACGATTCCTTATCCAGTATTGAAATTCGTACGGTCTATGAATTTAGCTCCACTGAGGCTGCTAAAACTGCCAAGCAAGCCATTGATTCTGAAAATCAACTCACCGAAAATAATGGTCGTACCGAAAAAACCGAAAATCACAAGACTATCACCTCTAGCCTAGATGGTAAAATCGTCTCTCTTTCGGTCACTGTAAAATCGGAAGACCTCGAAGCCTATCAGAAGACTGATGATTTTAAAAATCAAAGTTTTGCTACCGCTGACGCTGATGGTAAGCTTGATCTTTCGATCAATAATATTCTCACTACTCAAAATCTCCAGGGTTTCTCTTGTAGTATTACCGAATAGAAGATTCAAAAGAGGCTTCCGGGCCTCTTTTTTGAATTGAAGAAATACTTGATTTTTGCTATAATTATTAGGAAATTATGAAAAATATCTATATTACCACTGCCATACCATACGTTAACGGTTTGCCACATATCGGACATGCCGAAGATTATTTACTTGCTGATATTTATAAACGCTATCAGGAGCTTTTAGGTAATTCTGTGCGTTTTCAGGCTGGTACTGATGAGCATGGTAATAAAATTGAGAAAAAAGCTAAATCTCTTGGTATCGACACGCAAAAATACGTTGACGATAATGCCAAAAAATTCCAAGAATTCATCGCTCGTTTTGATGTAAAATACACAGATTATATCCGTACTTCTGACCCGAAGCACATGCAGCGCGTGCAAGAAATTTGGCAAAAACTCTCAGATCATATTTATACCGCCAGTTATGATGGTTGGTATTGTGAGGGCTGCGAAAGTTTCGTCACTGAAAAAGAATACACCGAAAATCAAGGTGTTTGTCCAGATCACCAAACCCCATACAATCGCCTTTCTGAGTCGAATTATTATTTCCGTATCAGTGACTTTAAAGATGAAATTCGTGCCAAAATCGAAAGCGGGGAAATGCAGATTTTACCAGAATTTCGTAAGAATGAAATCTTAAAGCTCCTTGCTGATGCGCCAGATGTTTCGATTTCACGTCCAAAATCACATCTCTCTTGGGGTATTCCGGTACCAGGGGATGAAGAACAGGTGATGTATGTTTGGATGGATGCACTCACGAACTACATTACCGTCCTTGGTTATCCAGATCAGGATATTTCTCAGTATTGGCCAGCTACGGTTAGTATTGTCGGCAAAGATATTCTGCGTTTTCACGCTATTTTGTGGCCAGCAATTTTACTTGGCCTCGGCCTGCCTCTTCCGAAGACTCTCCTTTCGCACGGTTTTATCTTGGCGAACGGTACGAAAATGAGTAAGAGTATCGGTAACGTGGTTGATCCTATTGAAGTACTGGATAAACATGGGGTTGATGCTTTCCGTTATTTCTTCTCTCGCCATATCGATACTTTCCTGGATTCAGATTTCTCTTGGGAAAAATTTGAAAATGCCTATAATAATGAATTGGCTAATGACTACGGTAATCTCGTCCAACGTCTAGCCACTCTTTGTAAAAAGAATCAGGTCAGCCTCACAGATGCGCCGGTCCTTGAATTCACGCCAGAATATCGTGAGCTAATGGATGGTTTTAATTTCTCCGCTGCCATTGATTATGCTTGGGGTCAGGTTCAATTAATTAATAAACATATTGAAGATCAAAAGCCGTGGACTGTGGCTAAGACCGATCCAGAAGCCGCTAAACAAATTTTACTTAATCTTGTGAGCGAACTTCTCCAAGTTAATCACATGCTTAAGCCATTCCTACCAATTACCGCCAAGGTTGAAGAAATCTTCACGGCTTCCGAAATCACTCCACCAGCTACTCCACTTTTCCCGAAGGAGCGCTAGAAAAATAGCCCGCTATGGGCTATTTTTTTGATATCTAATATAAGACTAAAATCCTATCCGAAATTTATCTATAAAAATAAGACCCTCGCGTGGGGGTCTTATTTAATTTGCTACAGATTATTTGCAGCACTTATCGTGATGTTTTTCTTCACAGCATTCACATTCGCAGTCATCTGAAAGAGCCTTAGCCACATCAGCCACGAAGAAGGCAAGAATACCTGCTACAAGTGGAGTGATAATGTGAACCAAAGATTCGAGAGCTACGGTACCCATCAAAGCGTCAAATTTCTCAGCAGAAGTTGGGAAAATTTGGTACATGATAGCGATAGCTGGGTTCAAGATGAAGTTATTGCGAAGCTTGAAGAAGCTGTCGGAAAGAATCAAGCAGAAGAGAACTGCGAGAGTTACACCACCAGCGATGATTGCTGCGTAGGTGAAAGCACTTTTCTTGTGGTTATATTCCTGAGCACGGTTGAAGAAGAATGCTACAGTGAAGACACCGACGAATTCGATCAACATGTATTTCCAGAAGTCACTACCATTTGCAGCAGTGAGTGTTGGAAGTTCAGCGCTGGCACCGCTAGCCGTGCGGAGACCACCGATGATTAATAAACCAAGCCATGCACCGACAACCTGAGCTACGATGTAAAGTACGCCACGAATTGCAGAAACACGGCGAGTTGCCATCATGCCGATTGTGGTGGCTGGGTTAAGGTGAGCACCTGAATAAGCAAAAACTGCCAAGGTAATCGCAAGGAAACCAAACAAAATATAAAGTGGTTGTTGGATTCCAAGGGTTAGAAGCAGCATGGAAAGGAACATCGTTCCGATTACTTCACCGATTACTGCACCCCAAATACGTGGAGTTTCGAAAATCGTTAAAATATTCTCACCTTCAGGATACTTGCGAGCGAAGAAACCCTTGAATGGATTTTTGCTTTCCTTAATTTTCTTTTCTACTTTGAGGACTTCTTTTGTCATTTTCTTTTCAGCCTTCTCAGTCGCTTTTTTACTATCGTCGACAACTTTTTCGACGACCTCGATAACCTCTTCTTTAATTTCGGTTACCTCTGGTGTATTCACAGTCGTTTTTGGCTTGTGTGCAGACTTTTTAGTCTTTTTTGCCATTTTACCTCCTTAATAATATTAAAAAAATTATATCATAATATGATAAACTATGGTAATGTATATCGAAAGGAAAAGATGGGCGTAATTGTACAAAAAGATCAAGACAAAAATGCAGATCTCACTCAAAGAATTACCGCGGACCTTCGAAATCGTGCCAGGATGCAAGCTAAAATGAGCGATCCTGACTTGGTGGAAGATTCTGATTATGCTAAAGACCTTAAAACTACTAGTAAATTTGGTTGGTTTTGGCCAGTATTAATCATCCTCGCAGTGATTTCTTTAATCTTCATTAAATTCTTCTAAAAATCTGCATTGATCGCGTCGAATTGGCGCGATTTTTTATTCCCAATACGTCTTCAACTTCACCTCAAAACAGAGTATAATAGAAGGAGTTATGGAATTGGAACAGCTAAAAGCCGAACTTAAATCTCTCGGCGAAAAATACGCAAAAATGAAGACCTTAGCTCCCGAAGAGCGTAAGGCTTTTGGTCAAGCTTTGAATCAAAAAAAGCAGGCCGTTATTGAACAAATTAAGGCTCTCGAAGCCGCCAAGCAAAATACTGCCGTAAAAGCGATTGATCTTACCGCCCCATTCGACGTCAATCAATCGAAAATCACTTTTCACCGCGGCAGTCGCCACCCCTTGATGATTGAACTTGACCGCGTGATTGATATTTATTCTCGTATGGGTTTCGAAGTCATGGAATCTACTCAGCTCGACGATGAATTCCATATGTTCGAATCTTTGAACTTCCCAGAAGGTCATCCGGCTCGTGATGGTTATGATACTTTCCGCACCAAGGAAGGCTTTATTCCACCTGCTCACACCTCTACCATGCAATATCGCGCGCTCACATCAAGGTTAGATAATCTTAAAAAAGACGGCCAGATTGCTGTGGTGATTCCAGGTCGCGTCTTCCGTAATGAAGATGTCGATGCTACTCATGAACATACTTTCTATCAATGCGAAGGTGTCTTTGTTTCCAAAACCGCTAATATGTCCGAAATGCTCGGCGTCTTGAAAAACTTCTTTGAAACCTATTATGGTGAAAAATTGCGTATTAAAACTCAGCCTGGTTTCTTTCCATTCACTGAGCCATCTCTAGAGTTACTTGTCGAAAAACCGGCTTCTCTCGGTGGTAAGGGTGACGGCTGGCTCGAACTTATGGGTTGTGGCATGATTCATCCGAATGTCTTAAAATCTGCCGGCATCGACCCAGAAGTTTACCACGGTTTCGCCTGGGGTGGCGGTATCGACCGTCTGGTCATTATGAAATACCACCTCAATGATATTCGCTTCTTTGAATCAGCCAAACTTGAATTTTTGGAGGAATTTTAATGCTTATTTCACTTAATAAAATCAAACAATATGTCGGTTCCATCTCAGTTTCCGATGAGGAATTAGTAAAACTAATCGGTTCACGTCTCGTCGAAGTCGAAGGTGTGATGGATATGGCTGAAAAATATCGCGGCGCCTATCTTGCTAAGGTGGTGACTTGTGAAGACATTCCAGATACCCACCTACATCTCTGTCAAATCGATGCCGGTCCAGAACTCAATCAAAAGTTTTCTACCCTTGATTCTGGTCTCGTGCAAATCGTCTGTGGTGCGCCAAATGTTCGTGCTGGCATTATCGCCGTCTGGCTCACTCCAGGTAGTATCGTGCCAGATACTTTTGGTGGTGAGAATTTTGTGCTTGGCGCTCGCAAGTTACGCGGTTATGAAAGTTTCGGCATGTTAGCCGGACCAGATGAACTCGGACTTTCTTCCGATCATAATTACATTGCAGAAATAGACTCTGAACTGGGTCGTCCAGGTCAGACTCTGGTAGAAGTTTTTGACTTAAATGATAAAATTCTTGATATCGAAAATAAATCGCTCACTCATCGCCCAGATACTTTTGGTTTGATTGGTTTTGCCCGTGAGGTTTCCGGTATTCTTGGTCAGAAATTCTCCGAACCAGTAAGTTTTGACCAGAACATAAACGGATTAACCGATCAAATTTCGATTGAGATTGTCGACGATAAGCTTTGTCCACGTTATTCTGCCTGTCTAGTTTCAGTCTCTGACTTAAATTTAATGCAGCCAGTTACGCCAGAATTTTCCGACCTCTATCCTATGACGCCTGACTCGGTCTTGCTTGCTAAATCTGGTATGAACTCGGTAAATCCTATTGTCGATGCTACAAATCTCACCATGTTAGAACTTGGTCAACCACTCCATGCTTTTGACTATGATAAATTTGTCAAAATCGGAGGGCAAAATCACGCAAAAATCATCGTGCGTGCGGCGCGTACTGGTGAATCTTTAACCTTGCTTGATGGAAAAACTATTGAATTAAACACCAATGATATCGTGATTGCCTCGAACGACATTCCAGTCGCCTTAGCTGGCGCCATGGGTGGGGAATCGACCAAAATCGACGCCTCAACCACTCGAATTTTGCTCGAGTCGGCCACCTTTAGTCTCTATAATTTGCGTAAAACTCAGATGGCTCACGGTATTTTTTCCGAGGCGATCACTCGCTTTACCAAGGGGCAGCCAGCCGTCAATACTATTCCAGCCATCAAAGATTGTTTAGCTAAGCTTGGCGTAAAAGCAGGTGCTGAACTTCGTTTTGCCGACTCTCTGAAACAGGATTTGTCTGAAATCCAGGTAGCGGTGAAAGTTTCTGAGATTAATCAACTTCTCGGCTCACACTACGATGAAGCCTTGATGGTTCAAACTCTTGAAAATGTCGGATTTAAGGTGTCTTCTGATTCCGAAAAACTTCTTGTCACCGCTCCACTCTGGCGTACTGATATTCATATTAAGGAGGATATTATTGAAGAAGTTGGTCGCTTGCTCGGTTTTGATAATTTGCCACTCAGCTTGCCAGTTCGTCCATTCATTGGCGCCAAAAAGAATGCCATGTTTGAACTAAAAACCACCTTGCGTAATCTCCTTTCGCTTGAACTCGGATTCAATGAGGTTCTAACTTACAGCTTCATTTCCAAGAAATTACTCGAACGCGTCGGTGAAAATACTGAGGATGCTTATGAAATTACTAATTCTATTTCACCAGAACTACCGCACTTCCGCACTTCCATTACTCCAAGCCTACTTGAAAAAGTTCGTGAAAACCAAAAAGCCGGTTTTGCCGATTTTTCACTTTATGAAATGAATCAGGTTACTAGAAAATCTCTCGGCTTAATTTCCGATCAAACTCCGAAAATGCAACATCACCTGGCGGTAGTTTCCACTGCGGACTATTATTATTCTAAGCAAATCTTAGAAAATCTCGCCGACAAGCTCGGTCTGAATTTTGAAATCCAAGCCTTTACCGACGGTGAAGCTTCGGGTTATTTCGAGCCAAAACGCGCCGCTAAAATTCTTCTTTCTGGCACGCAAATTGGTTGCCTCGGTGAGTTAAAGAATTCCATCAAAACCGCTCTGAAGCTCAAAGAGGTTTCTAGCCTAGAATTAGACCTTGAGTCCCTCCTTGGTCAAAAATCCTCTGATAAACGTATCAAGGAATTTAGTCGCTTCCCAGCGGTTAATCGTGATCTTACGGTCAAGATTTCGGAAGAAAAACCTTTTGCTTTGGTCGAAAATGCTATTCTCGAGGTTTTGAAGGCCCAACCATCCCTAATCTTTCACCTCACGGCTACCTCGATCTATCAAGCCGAAAGTGCTGATACGAAAAATCTTAGCTTCCATTTGAACTTTGCCTCCACTGAGAAGACCCTACTTTCTGAGGAAATCTCTGCTATAATGAACAGTATTAGCAAATCATTAGAAAAAATTGGTGGAGAAATTATTTAGGTAACAATATGGACGAAAAAAGTTTACGTACAAGCACTAAACAACGCATTATTATCGGTTTTATTGCAGTCTTACTCTTCGTTTCCACAATTATGGTTTATGCCTTGATTGTCTTGAATGGCGAAAAGAGTAAAAAAGGTACAGCTGAGCAAAACGCTGAGCTTAAGGTTCTGGCTAAGGAGCTAGACGAGAAGAAAAAAGATAAAGATAATGCGGTGAAAGCGCTCAATGATAAGTACTTTGAGACCATGAAATCCGCTCGTAGTAATATTAAGTCCTACAATGTTTCCCGTGCTCAAAATGATGGCTTAAAATCTATCGACCTCACCGTTGGTACTGGCGCTACTCTTGAAAAAGAGAGTAAATATCTTGCCTATTATTTCGGTTGGTGTTCTGATGAATCAGTTTTTGATTCTTCCTTCGATGACAATAATAATCCAAAATCCTTGAAGGACCCACTTGATGTTACTGGTTCTGGTAGCTTAATCACGGGTTGGTCAGATGGTCTAGTCGGCGCCAAACTCGGCGGAGTTCGCGAACTACATATTCCAAGTACTCTTGCTTATGGTGACACGAAAGAAATTTGTGGTGGGAAGAATTCTCCACTTTACTTTGTGATTCTACCTTTTGAAGACGCAGCTTATACTAAGGCAGTTCAAGAACATCAAGCAATTTATCGTAAGTACTTGAATCTTCAAAGTGAAATTCGTGGCACCGGATCACTCTTCTAAAACCAAAGAATTTAGTCCACATTTAGAACTAAGCTTAAAAAATAACTTCCTGCGGGAAGTTATTTTAATGGTTAATCGAGAGGCTGTTTTCTTGTAGCTTCTTCAAGCCTTCCTCGCTAATAATCTTACTAATTTTTTTGCAAGCCTTCTCATACTTCTCAAACACGCTTCCATCTGCACGGTGCGCGTCGGTCCCGAGAAAATCCACTAGGCCGTGTTTTAGGAAATATTTCATGGTTTTGGCGGGTTTCAGTCCGTATTGCTTTGTTATACTTCCGATATTGCATTGTAGTTTCACGCCAATTTTACGTAGCTCCAAGGCCTTTTCCGGTTTCTTCTGCAAGAATTCATAACGTTCCGGATGCGCTAAAATGGGCACAATATTTTGACTCTTCATTTCAAAAATTACTTCACGTAGATATCCTACCTCAGTCATAAATGGTACTTCGAAAAGCACATAATGTTTCTTCTTTTTATTTTTCGCTGCATCTACGCTTAGTTTAGTGGTTTCACCCAGTAGTGATGCTTGATCTTCTTGCATATATTTCACCATTTCTGGATCCACATAGATTTCATTACCCGGGTAAAGTTTGAATTTGATCCCCAGCTCGTCTAGTTGTTTTTGCAGTTCTTTGCGTAGACGTGACTTGGTTTTATTATCCGCGAGCTGATCGCTATTCGGAATAAAATGGGAGGTAGTAAAGCCACCAGTGAACCCGAGTGCGACTAGTTTTTTGGCCATCGCAATACTTTCCTGAAAATCACGACTACCGTCATCAATTCCCGGCAAGATATGCAGATGCGTATCAATCATGCCACCTCCTGTTTTTATATTTATAGATAATATTGATTATAATATCCCGTGCGTTTTTCTAGAGGGATTTGGTTAAGGATTACGCCGGCCACATTGGCATCAATTGCTTGAAGAGATTTCAAACCATCTTTCACGTGATCGATATTAGTTTTGTTTACACGGCAGACAATCATTGTGCGGTCGGCTTTCTTGGAAATAATCAGAGAATCAGCCAAGTTATAGACCGGAGCTGAGTCGATAATGACGTAATCGTATTTCGATTTTACCGTTGCGATGAATTTTTCCATTTGCTTTGAGTCGATTAATTCTGCTGGATTTGGTGGGGTCACACCACGTGTTACTACGGAAAGATTTTCGATATCTGTCTTCTGAATGTATTTACGTAGGCGGTCACCGGCGGTTTCGACTAGAAGATTTGAGAGGCCAGCTTGGTTAGATAATTCGAAAATTTCGTGTTGACGGCCCAGGCGCATGTCGGCATCGACTAAGAGCACTTTTTTGCCGGTATTTGCAAAGGCGATTGCAAGATTCGCGGAAACGAAACTTTTACCTTCATTTGGTGCGGTACTGGTTAGTACGAGAGAGTTGTTATTTTTGCCAACCAAGCTAAAATCCAGGCTAGTACGTACAGTGCGGAAGTCTTCACTGATAATAGATTTCGGATTATTCTTTAGAATCAATTCACTACTGAGATCTTCTTCAGGAGCCTCTTCCTCATTTTCCGTATTCTCCACATTTTCTGCTGAATCATCTTCTTTAGCTTCCTTCTTCGCTTTCAAAGCCAAGGCGCGCTGGCGGCGTTTCAGACGTTCTTTTTCGGCGTCAATCATGTGGATTTTACCAATCACTGGCAAATGCAACTGACTTTCGACTTGTTCGCTCGTCTTCACTGAGCGGTCAAAATAAAATACTAAGAAGAGAATTGAAACACTGACGATTAGACCTGCCGCAAAAGCTATAATTTCTTGGCGCACAATCTTAATATTAGCCGGTTCAGTCGGGGTGACTGCTGAGTCGAGCACATTAATATTGCGGTCATTATAAATCTTGGCGATTTCTTTAACGAAGTGGTCGGCAATTTTGTTGGTCATCTTTGTAGTGAATTCTGCGTCGCGATCCGTCGTGGTAATATTAATAATTTCCGTGCCCTTAACGGCCGAAACTTCGATCATTTTTAGCATCTCATCATAAGATTTCTCGATATTAATATCACTTTTGACCTTATCGAGCACACGATGCGATTTAACTACTTGAGTGTAGGTATCGATCAAGTTTTTGTTGGTTGCGACTTCACCCGGGAGATTCGCATTTGATTTATCCGAGCTTACAATTACCGTAGCAGTCGCTTCGTATTTTGGTTTTTGCATAAAAAACACGTAAAAAGATCCTAATCCAAAAATTACGGTAAAAATCATCAGTAAAATATGGAGCTTAGCCTTGAAATAGGCAAACATTTCTCCGAGGTTAATCTCATCCATGACCTGTTTATATCATATTTTGTGTAAAAAATAAATATAAAACAATAATTTTCTTACATTTGTCAATAGCCATAAGCATTATAAAAACGTTTGTCAATGCCTAAAATTTGCCAAAAATAAAATATTTGATAAAATTAATTTTATTGCACTTTTTAGTCACTCGGTGGCTGGTGGGGGCTAGGTCGTGTGCAATGATTATTAAGGAGATGCATTCGTAAATATGCGTAGACTTAAACGTGAATCTTCGCGCAAAAAGTCGAAAATTCCTCCTGCC
>CAUUCN010000010.1:0-29279 GCA_963543945.1 uncultured Candidatus Saccharibacteria bacterium | reverse complement strand
ATATGTCTAAAAATCTCCTCATCGTCGAGTCTCCAGCCAAAGCCAAGACTATTGAAAAATATCTCGGCAGTGATTTTAAGGTTCTAGCCTCGGTCGGCCACATTCGCAAAGATACCAAAGTTGACGTACATGATAATTTCGCTGTGACTTACGAAATTGACCCAGACCACAAAAAAGTCATCGCTGAGCTTAAAAAAGCTAGTAAAGATGCTGATACGATTTGGCTCGCAACCGATGAAGACCGCGAAGGAGAATCGATTTCTTGGCATCTTTTGGAAGTTCTGAAGTTACCAAAAACCACCCATCGTATTACTTTTCATGAAATTACCAAACCAGCACTTCAAGAGGCTATTAAGCACCCGCGCACTGTGGATATGAATATGGTCTCCAGCCAGCAGGCTCGCCAAACTCTCGACATGCTAGTCGGTTACGATCTCTCTGGTGTAGTTCGTACTAAAGTACCAGGCGCCAAATCTGCCGGTCGCGTCCAATCTCCTGCCCTTCGTCTGATCGTTGAACGTGAACAGGAAATTGAACATTTTAACGCTAAATCCAGCTTCAAAGTCACCGGTAAATTCAGCGACCAAGCCGCTAATATTTCCGATCTCGATTCTTCCGAAATTTTTGAAGCTAATCTCGATAAAACCACTTTTGCTACCAAAGAAGAAGCTAAGATTTTCCTCGAGCAGTTCAAAAATGCCAATTTTAAGGTGCAAAATCTCGAAAAAACCGAAGCTAAAAAAGCCAATCCAGTACCGCTCACTACTGCGGCACTCCAGATTGAAGCTAATAGTCGTCTCGGTTTTAGTTCCAAGACCACCATGTCGGCTGCTCAGGGACTCTATCAGTCCGGCCACATCACTTATCACCGTACCGACTCTCTCAATCTTTCGAATCAAGCCCTCGCTGAGATTGCTAATCTCATCAAGGCAGAATTTGGTGAAAATTACCTCGAAGTTCGTCGTTTTCATACTAAAAGCGCCAGCGCTCAAGAGGCTCACGAATCCATCCGTCCGACCCATATTGACGTTGAAGTGGCAGGTAAAAACGAATACGAAAAGAAATTATATCAATTAATCCGAAGTCGCACCTTAGCTACCCAGATGAAAAATGCCGTGGTAGCTAAAACCAGCCTTTATCTCGAGGCCGACACTGTGCCGAACGAGCTTTTTAAAGCTACTGGGGAAATGGTAATTTTTGACGGCTTCCTAAAAGTCTACGGTAAAAGTAAAGACACTACTTTGCCAAATCTCCAGATTGGTGACCCCGTAAAGCGTCATATTTTACTCGCTAAGCAAACCTTTTCCAAACCACCTGCCCGCTACACTGAAGGCTCACTAGTTAAAAAACTTGAAGAGCTCGGTATTGGCCGCCCAAGTACCTATGCCTCCATTATCAACGCTATTCAGGTCAGAAATTACGTGGTGAAAGGTGAATCTGAAGGCGAACCACGCGATATTTTACAGCTCACCCTCGATGAATCGAATCAAATTTCCGAGCAAACTATTTCGGAAAAAACCGGCTCCACCAAGGGTAAATTGATGCCAACCCCAGTTGGCGAATTAGTCTCAAATTTCCTCTGCGAAAATTTCAAAGATATCGTCGACTACGATTTTACTGCCGGCATCGAAGAAAAACTCGATCTTATTGCCGAAAAAAAGCTCACCCGCCTAAAAATGCTCCGTGATTTTTATGGTCCATTTTCTGAGGCTATTGGCGCTTCTGCCATGGCTAACCGCTATAATTCTGCCACTGAATTAGGCACCGACCCTAAAACAGGCAAAAAAATCTATGCCAAAATTGGTAAAAATGGCGGCTTCTTACAGCTCGGTGAAAATGAAAAAGAAAGTGGCGAAAAACCGATCTTTATTCCTCTGCCAAAGGGCAAAACCGTGAAAACCGTGACTCTCGAACAGGCACTCAAGCAATTGGAACTACCAGTTCTACCGCGTTCTCTTGGTCATGCCAAGGATGGCACCGAATTAATCGCTGCCAATGGCCCGTTCGGCCCCTTCATTAAGGCTGGTGCGCATAATATCGCACTTAATAAAATCAACGAGGCAGAAAATCCATACCATATTACCCTCGAAACCGCCGAAGCTCTCTATCAGAAGAAAATCGACTCTATTCTAGCCGACTGGGGTGATATCAAGATCATTAACGGCCCATTTGGTCCTTATATTAAGGGCCCAGCTATTAAGCCGGCTAGCGGTAAAGGTCGTGCTAGACCAAACAATGCCAAAATTCCAAAAGATCGTGATCCAAAATCTATCACCAGGGAAGAAGCTGAAGAAATTCTTCTAAGTTCCAAGACTCCAGCCGCCAAAAAAGCTCCAGTCAAGAAGACTACCGCTAAGAAAACCTCGGCGAAAAAGTCCACTACTAAGAAAACTACAGCAAAAACCAAAGCGAAAGCTACAGCTAAAAAGAGCTAAAAATACCGCTAGCCATCAAATCCAGCCGAATCACAAAAAAACTACCATAAAATCAAAGTCGCATCCTGTCTATTGGACTAATAGGAAGCGACTTTTTTACCACCACCATAACATTAAACATAAGCATTATCTATAATCACACCATGAAACCGCCAATGTTTAAATTTCGATATAATTTTCTGTCCTAAATGTACAATTTATGATAAAATATTTAAAGAAGTTAGACGGAAAGCGACCACACAAGATTCCTATTTGACTTTTTATAATTTTATATTATAATTATAGTAATTTTTATATATTATCGGGTGGATAAGGAAAAAATATAAGATGGATCAACATGCGGAAACTATTCAGAAAGCCTTGACAGGAAGTCTTAATATTATAGAACAAGACCGTGAAAAGGAGATTATTTCTCGTCGTTTTGGTCTGAATGGCCAAAAGGAAACCCTCGAACAAATCGGGGAAGTGCTTTCTATCACTAGGGAACGCGTCCGTCAGTTGGAAAAAGCCATCATCATCCGTCTTCGCGTGATGGCCGAAGAAAATCAAATTCCTGAACTCGGTGCCGCCGAAAAAATTATTATCCGCTTCCTCGTCGAAGAGGGAAGAATCGCTCGCATTTCCACTCTTGCCCAAAAAATCTACGGCCATAATCCGAACGAAAAGGAATTAGCTGCGATTAATTTTATTAGCGAAATTTCCGCTCGCCTGGTCCACATCGATGAATCCGAGCGTTATTACAATGCCACCGGCATCGCGGAATATGGCAACGAACGTGAAATTAAGCGCAAAGCTGATGAAATCGTTACCCTCATTCGCAATAACAAGCTCCCGATGAGCCTTGATGAGCTCGACGCTAAGCTTAATTATGAGCACCCAAATCACATCCGCGCCATCGCTTCCATCTCAAAATCTCTCTCCTCATTAGATGATCAATGGGGTCTCGCCAAGTGGCCAACCGTCAATCCAAAAAATATTCGTGACAAAATTTATGTTATTTTGAAGAATCAAAACGAACCAATGCATTTTAGTGACATCGCCGATGCGATCTCTAATTCTAAATTCCGTCGCAAAAACGTCACTACTCAAGCCATTCACAACGAATTAATCAAAGACCCTCGTTTTGTCTTAATCGGTCGTGGCATTTACGCTCTCGATATCTGGGGCTACAAGCGTGGTACGGTTGCACAAATTATTACCGACATTCTAAAAGAAGCCGGCGAGCCACTCACCAGAGAAGAGATTGTTAAGCGCGTGCTTAAAACTCGCAAGGTTAAAGAAACCACCATTCTCTTGAATCTTCAGAACAAAAAACTTTTCCGTCGTGTCGATCGAAACACTTATACTTATGCTGACTAAGTTGGTCAGTAATGCTAAAATAGAATTATGATAGCGGAATTAGTTCATTTTATCTTGATGCCCATCGTTTGGCTTCCAATCGTTGGTATCCTTGGATATCTCACATACAAAAATTACAAAAAAATCAATCAGCTAAAGACTCTGAATCTCGAGTCAGTACTTTTGATGCTGGAAATTCCAAAAAATAACGACAAAAAGGAACTTTCCGCCGAGCAAATGTTCGCCTCACTTCATGGTATTTTGAAAGATACTGAACTTTTGCGTCAATCTGGCACCGCCCAAGAGCATCTCAGTTTCGAGATTGTTTCCTCTGGTGGACAGATTCGTTTTTATGTCTACGTCCCGAAAACCCTGCAGAGTTTCGTCGAGGGTCAGATTTATGCCCAATACCCAAGTGTCCAAATCCACGTCGTCGATAAGGATTACACTGAAACCGTTCATAGCCATAATGTCGTCTACAGTTCGGAGCTTTCGCTTACTGAAAACGAGGTCCTGCCAATTAAGACCTTCGATACCTTCGAAGTCGATCCGCTAGCTGGCATTACTGGTACTCTCGCCAAACTGAATCCTGATAGCAACGAAGAACTCTGGATCCAAATTCTTACGCGTCCAGTCGCCGATTCCTGGCACCAAAAAACCGATGCTTGGGTCAAAGCCCAAAAAAATCCCGCTTCTTCACTCAGGCTTTTTAATATCGATTGGACATGGCTAGCCGAACTTCTTTCCGCACTTTCCACCCCGCCAAGTGGTGGCTCTGGTAGCCCAAAACCAGCCGTAGAACTCTCCGAACGCGTTAAATCGCAGATTTCCGCTGCCGAAACTAAGGCCACCAAACTCGGTTATCAAGTTAAAATCCGCCTTGCTTACCTCGGTGACAGTGAGATTAACGCCCAGCTCGATATGCAGGCTCTAGTCGGTACTTTTAAGCAATACAACTCGACCAACCTCAATGGTTTCAAATCTATCGGTGGCAGTTTTAACCGAGAAGACCTCGAAGCCTACAAACTCCGTCAATTTACCGACGAAGGCTTCATTCTCAATATTTCCGAACTTGCCTCGGTTTATCATTTACCACACACCTCTGTAGAAACCCCAAATATCGTCTGGGCTACCTCTAAAACCGCCGAACCGCCAGCCAAACTCCCTCTCATCACCGGTATTGCCAGTAATGACGAAAATATTTCCGCCTTCGGTCTAACCAATTTCCGCGGCATCAACCATCAGTTTGGCATGCTCCGTCGCGACCGCTCTCGTCACATCTATATCATCGGTCAAACCGGTGCAGGTAAATCTGGCCTTCTCGAGCTTTTCGCTCTTTCTGACGTTTTCTATAATCAGGGTTACTGTATTATCGATCCGCACGGTGATTTTGCGGTCAATAACCTCCGTTTCGTGCCCGCTTCCCGTGTGAAAGATGTCATTTATTTCAACCCAGCGGATACTCAATTCCCAGTCGGTTTCAACCCACTCGAAGTTTCTGATGCCTCGAAGAAGCCTAATGTCTGTTCTGAAGTCATCGGCGTTTTGAAGCGTATGTTTGGCGATTCTTGGGGTCCACGTCTCGAACATATCTTGCGTTACACCTTACTTGCGCTTCTCGACCGCCCAGAGACTACCCTGCTCGATATCTCACGCCTCCTTACCGATAAAGAATTCCGCAAAGAAACTCTCGATTATTGTACTGATGTCACGGTCCTACAATTCTGGAAACACGAGTTTGGTCAGTGGAATGACAAACAAATCAACGAATCCATCGCTCCAGTTCTCAACAA
The DNA here is from genome assembly GCA_963543945.1 of uncultured Candidatus Saccharibacteria bacterium. GTDB lineage: Bacteria > Patescibacteriota > Saccharimonadia > Saccharimonadales > Saccharimonadaceae > Nanosyncoccus. The sequence goes on along the minus strand of CAUUCN010000010.1, from coordinate 23,713 downwards.
GGTCGGTGCTTTCACTGCCAACCCAATTATTCGTAACATTATCGGTCAACCAAAATCCACCTTCAACGTCCGCCAGATCATGGACGAAGGGAAGATCTTGGTCGTCAATCTCTCTAAGGGTCTCATCGGTGAAGATAATGCCGGTATTCTCGGTGCCTTCTTGGTTACCAAAATCCAGCTAGCCGCCATGTCGCGCTCGGATATTCCAGAAGTTGAAAAACGTCGTCCATTCTACCTCTATGTGGATGAGTTCCAGAACTTTGCTACCGATTCTTTCGCGGTGATTCTCTCTGAAGCTCGTAAATACGGCCTCAACCTCACCGTTGCCAACCAATATATCTCTCAGATGACGGAAAATGTGCGTAATGCCGTCTTCGGCAACGTCGGTACCACAATTTCTTTCCGCGTTTCTGCCGACGACGCGCCGATTCTCTCTAAGCAATTCACCCCAGTTTTCGATGAATCTGATTTGATTCAAATGAATAATCGCCACTTCGTGATTTCCATGATTATCGGTGGGGAAAAGGTGCCAGCTTTCTCTGCTACCACCCTTAATATTCCGCACAGTCACACACGATAATTTCGATCAAATTGTTGCCCACTCTCGTGAATACTATTCCCACCCACGTGCCGAGATTGAGCGCCAAATTCGTGAGACGATTGAACAGAGTGAAAAATATAAGCAAGAACTCTCCAATTCCGGCCGCCAACCAGCCGATAAAGCTCCTCGCGAGAATCTTCCGACTTTGACGTTTATCAATGGCAAGCCTTCGATGTCCGCTAAGCCTTTCGATACTAAAAAGTTTTCACCAAACTCTGTTACCAATCAAGCCAAACCTGGGCTCAAAGATCTTAAAGAGATTCTAGAAGCCAAGACCTCCGCGCAGACTCATTCCGAACCTCAAAGTCAATCTTCATCCCAAAACCAAGAACAGGGAAATACTCCCCTTTTCGTTAATCACGGTGCTTCTACATCTGTAATCAGCCAAAATTCTACCCCTGTATCAACTTATAGCTCAGCCCCTACTTCTACTCCTGTTTCCACCTCTGTTAATTCCCCTGCTACTACAAATGACGCGCAGACCTCACCTGAGGCCTCAGGACAAGCCCCACATTCAAATACGACTAATCAACCAGAATCAGCCGAAAATCACGTACAAACACCTGAGAACGCTTCAAACCCAGCCCCATCTACACTAATGCAAAGCACAAACACTAACCATACCGGGACTCAAGCCAAACCACAAGGGAATCGTAATTTCAAAAGTCGCAACTTCCGTGGTCGCAATAACTTCAAGAAAAAGGGAAATAAACCAACTCCTATCTCTGGTCCGAAGCCTACCCCAATTAACTAAAAAATAAGCCCATTTAGGGCTTATTTTTCTTCTTTTACGCTTCTCTACCCCTGTTTGACCCGTAATCCACCCCTGTTATACTCCTATTCCACCCATCATTCTACCTCTATCTCACCCCTATTACGCCCTTGTTTTTACTTCTATCACTTCTCTGTTTATCATTTCCCCTCTCTGTTAACTAAAGCTTTTTATCTAATATAAATAAAAATCTGCACTAGTTGACCAAAATTCAAGTCACACAGGGGAATTACTCTAAATTAAAAATCAGGCCATACAAGCCATCATACGAGACTTTTTCTGCAAGACGATAAAAATACTCGTCCGAGCACCCAGAACCACATCTACAACCGTCTGACAGACCTCAAACCACTAATTTAGCATAAGCGGGATATTTTATAAGTTAATTCAGACGATAGTTTACCCATCTTTTTCTTAGATTCTTAATGTCGCACAATAACTATTTTACGACAATAAAGAGGCGAATCCACCAACATATGAACAATCGTGTGGGCCCACTAGTTTTCTTTCGAAAGACAGAGAATCATCAGATATTTTTCTCCCAGCCCACTTTCATCGGCTCAGACTCAGCCAAATACTTCTATAACCAGCTTCAAAAGCTCTTCTAGAAGCCCGGAATTACTCCACACACGTTCGAAAATCCACCTAAATTATCATTTAACAGGGGTAAATTCATCTATCATACATCAAAATACACAGGTTAATTCCGATAATTCTGGAACTTCGGAGAAGAGCTTCAGAATCGCTCAAGCCCCGCCACCCCTATTAAGCCCCTTGACCTAAGTGAAATCTTCTTGTGAAATATGTATTTTGCGCCAAATTTCACGGAAAAATTTAAATTTTGCGTTTCCCTCTCTCTAGCTTTTTCTTCTCTGTTCCCGGCTAATTCCCGGCCTGCTCTCCCCTGATACTTGATTTTGCAACATTAATGAAAAATCAAGCTCTTCTCTACTTCTACCCCAAAACCGAACAAAAACCGAACTAGACCATTTTAGGCCCAATCATCGAACTGGTCATCAAACTTGACATCCATGATCAATATTTTAAGTTCGATCCCCCACTCAGCGTCCAATCAAGAAACTAACTTTTTCTCGTAAAGTATCCTTGCACACCAGGACGGTCCACGCGGAACCAAGTTTTATCAGCGGTCGAAGGGTCGGAAAGATATGAGCCATTCCCTCCTCTGAGCCTATTTCGCCTAATAAACGCATTTGTTGAAGAAGTTAATTTTGACGTATCAAAATCCTGATTTACATAAATCTTCTCAAGGTTATCCGAAAAACCCGGGTCAATCGCAAACATACTACCAGCATTTTCAAGACTTGGTGTTTCAAAATTTGAAATATCCAAAATTGTCAAACCAGACATTTGTGAGAACATACTAATCATTGATTTAACTTTTCTCGTATTAAAATGTGACAAATCTAAATTCACTAAACTCGTAGACTGATAAAACATACCTGTCATATCCGTCACATTACTAGTATCAAAATTTGCTCCAAAATTAATCTGTGTCAGAGATGTCATTAGGCTGAACATATCATTCATTGCTGTCACGTTTCCAGTATTAAAATGTGATAAATCCAACTGCTGAATCGAGCTCGTTCTGGAAAACATCCTTCCCATATTCGTCACATTCCTAGTATTGAAATTCGTGCCAAATTTTATCTCACTGACATCAGTCATTGCATCAAACATCCCATACATATTAGTTACTTTACTTGTATTAAAATTTGTAAGATTCAATTTTTTCAATTTATTCAATCCAAAGAACATCCATTTCATATCAGTAACATTCGAAGTATCAAAACTTGAAACATTTAATTGCTCAATCACGCCAGTCTGATCAAACATTGCATACATATCAATGACATTAGATGTATTAAAACCTGAAACATCAATACTTTTAAGACTATTCATTGTATAGAACATCGTATTCATCGAAGTCACTTCACTCGTATCAAAGCCGCTCAAGTCAATTGTTTCCATTTTTGTAAACCATTGAAACATGCCTTTAGAGTTAGAATTTAAATAAGTTGTACTTCCCGGCGCATAATAATACACTGACTGGTCCGCGGCATTATACCAAGCTTTAATTTCATAATCAGATGTGTCTGGGTCCTCAACATTAATCGCTGAAACCGAAATTGTCGGCGTCGCCGTACTTCGTTTAAAAGCCTTAATGCTCGGCTTAGTTAGCATCGAATCAGGACCAGAATAATAAGCTGGGTTAGGATCCAAATTCCCTACTCTCGTATTAAAATCCGGACCGTTCGTCATCACAGCACGCATTTGATATGGATTAGAGACAAAAGATAAAATCAATTTATTGGTATAATTCCCTGATTCTAAATTATCCGCTAATTTCATACCGATACTCAGCTGGTTCGATTCATTGCCGTTAGTCTTCCCTGCAGTTTGGAGAATTTGCGCCGGCGTAGAAAGAGCTGGAATCGGATCGTAATTCGTAGAGCTACCAAACTTATAACCCCAAGTATTATTTGGTAAATTATTTAAGGATAAATTCGTACTAATCGAATTAATTTTCGAGCCAGTAGCTGAACCGGCATTAGTCAGCGCAGTATTATCAGTCTCGGAGCTTAATGTCGCAGTATACCCAGTGCGATTATTCGTATTCACCGTGAAATTGAACGGAATTTCCGTGGTTTTATCCGTACTATTTATCACTTGGTTACCGTTCACTTGCAGATTCGCTTGATCCACCGAAGCAGACAAGGTTGGTACAAATAGAGCTGATACATCACTTGCACTAAAACTTAAACCAAGAAAGCAAGTCAAAAAACCAGCGCCTACTACGAAAATATTTTTCCACAAAAATAATTTAAGAGATTTAGATTTTTGGCCTTGCATATATATTTATTATACCATAAGAATCTTCAGAAAAACCAAAAGCATTATTAATTCCCTTTTATTTTAGGGCTTTCGTGTAAAATACCCCTGTACTCCCGGGCGATCAACTCTAAGCCAAGTCAAATCCGCTGAAGCGGGGTCGGAAAGATATGAGCCATTCCCTCCCCTGAGCCTGTTTCGGCCCGTAAACATATTCGTATAATCCATATATGACGTTAAGCGCGTAGTATTAAAATCATTATTTACGTAAATCGTTTCTAAATTATCGCCGTCTGCTGTCGCAAAAATTGATTTTACGCTTCCAACCTGAGCTGTATTAAAATTTGAAATGTCCAAAGTTTTAAGTGCAGTCATATTATAAAACATCGCCTCCATCCCCAAAACATTACTAGTATCAAAATTCGATAAATTAAGTTCCGTTATCGTTTTCATATTATGGAACATCCCGCCCATATCTTTTACATTACGGGTATCAAAATTTGACAAATTCAAGCTTCTTAGATTAGTCATACCCGAAAACATATTATTCATATTTGTGACCGCTGATGTATTAAAATTATTTATATTTAATTTTTCTAGCGCAGCCATATTCGTAAACATATAACCCATATTCATCACCGCACTGGTATTAAAATTCGAAACATTTATACTTCTCAATTTCTTCACACTAGAGAACATTCCATACATATTCGTCACCTTACTAGTATCAAAAGAAGAAACATCCAAGTCTTCAAGCTCGTGCATATATGCGAACATTCCACTCATATTTTCAACTTTTTCCGTATTAAAATTATTTAATCTCAATGTTGGAACTTTTGATACACCCTGAAACATATCGTTCATTTGCTTCACATTTCTAGTATCAAAACTCGATAAATCTAGAGAGGTTACATTTGAAAGATTGTAAAACATACTTTTCATACTTGTCACCTTCCGAGTATCAAAATGCGATAAGTCTAAACTCGTTAGTGATGAATTATATTGAAACATCTCCTGCATTTCCGTCACATTCTGAGTATTAAAAGAAGAAATATTCAGATTTTTTAGTGCACGCATTTCATTAAAAAGCCCGTACATTGTAGTGACACTACTAGTATCAAACGCCGAAAGATCCAAAGTTTCGATCTTTCCTGCATCATAAAACATATATGTCATATTCTTTACTTTACTAGTGTTAAAACCTGAAAGATCCAATGCTTTAAGTTCCGGTGAAGCCGCAAACATTCGTGACATGTCTTCGGATTCACTCGTATCAAATCCAGACAAATCAATCGTCTGAAGCTTCGACATCCGATCAAACATAAAACTACTATCTTTGCTCAAAGTAATTTTATCCGCCTCTGTCCAATAATATACAGTATTCTCCGATGGAACAAACCAAATTTTCACTTCATAATCCGAAGTGTTTCCGTTTTCAATATTTACTGCGTCCGTTGGTATTAGATCTTTAGCAATCGAACTTCTTTTAACATGATAGATATTGTCTCTTTTTCCTTTACCATCTATAACAGTTTGATTTTTATCCAAATTTCCCACACTTACATTAAAGTCATATCCCCTATTAATTCTCGCCTTTTTCTCATATGGATTAGACACTACGGAGATGACCATCTTATTAGTATAGTTGCCACTTTCCAATGTATCGTCAAGTTTTACCCCGAGATTAATTACGTTAATTTCATTATAACCAATGCCATTAGTGAGTGCATTGTAGCCAGTACTATTAGTTGTCTGTATGATATTAACTGGACTAGAAGCTGACGGGATTGGTTTAAATTTATTTTCTGATCCCATTTTATAACCCCAGGTATTTGCAGTAAAATTATCTAATGCTAAATTCTCAGTAATCGACTGAATTTTCGCGCCTAACGTGGAGTCTAAATTTTTCAACGAAGTATCATCTGTTTCCGTACTAATCGCCGCTGTGTAACCAGTTCGATTATTTGTTTTTACTATTAAGTTTAACGAATTAAATGAAGTTTTACCAAATCTAAGAACAGTGCCTCCCGAAACAGTGATATCAGATTTATCCACCGATGCCGAAAGTGTTGGAGTGTATAAAGCAAAAGCATTGTCGCTAAAAACCAAATTATAAAAAGAAATCAAACCAAAAAATACAAGAAGGAGCTTTAATTCTCTATTAAACCACCCCCCCCCCGTGAGGTTCGGTAATCGTGATTTTTGACCTTGCATATAATCTTATTTTACCATAAGAAGAACAGATTTTTGATATTAAAAAAGAGAATGCCGCTTACCTCTGACGGAGCATAAGCTTGGCCGAACGGCCTTGAGTGTCTCCGGAACGGGGTATGCGGCGTTCTCTCCTCCTTGAGCGGTCCGATAAAAGGCATGCGACATTCTCCCCCCCCCTGAGCGTCTCCGGAACGAGGTATGCGGCATTCTCTACTTAAAGTTTCTTTTTCACCAATTCCCTAGTAAAGAATTTCACGCGATCATTTACTTCGATCACTAACTTTTTCTCTAACTTAAAGGCGATACCACCAGTCTCACCGGCCACCAATTCGTTCACATCCATTTTTTCTTTTTGTACCGAATCGACTTCCACCTCACCGATCAATTCTTTTTCGTGATACACGCGACCCATCAAGCCTTTTTTCACTAGGCCGGTCAAAACTTCACCACCCGCAATAATCGCCGTGCGTTCCGTGCGGAAGACCCCTTTAATCTTCATTTCACCCATTTCGGTTTCCACAATTTCCGCATCCAAAAGATTTTCCATCGAAGTCTTCGCATCATCGAGTAGTTCGTAAATAATCTTATAATTACGAATTTCTACCCCGTCACGCGCCGCCAACTTCACGATATTGGTTGGCACATTGACGTTAAAACCGTAAACCACTGTATTGTCACCTTCTGCCATATAAATATCATTTTCTGTAATATCACCCACACCAGAAGAAACGATATTCAGCATTACTTCGCCCTTCGTATCAATCATTTTCAAAGAATCAACCACCGAAGTCACTGAACCTAACACGTCGCCCTTAATAATCACATTAAAGACCTTCGCGTTATCCGCGTTATTCATCATACGTAGCAAATCCGAGCTCGTCACATTCGCCGAAGCACTTTCTTCCACCAAATTCTGCGCGTTAAGTAGCGCCATCTTGCGTGCTGATTTTTCATCTTTTACTTCGATAAATTTATCACCGAAATTTGGCAGTTCCTTAAAGCCAGTTACTGTCACTGGAGTGGAAGGTGTAGCCTTTCCTTTTGGCTTACCACGAAAATCTAGCATCGTGCGAATCTTACCATAAGCACTACCCGCCACGATGAATTTGCCAGTCTTTAATTCCCCACCAGTCACCAAAAGATTCACCACTGAGCCCTTACCAACCTCCATGTGAGACTCAATCACCAAACCTTCAGAAGGAATCTGCACGTCAGCTTTCAATTCTTCGATGTCTGCCGTCAGAAGAATCAAATCAAGTAATTTCTCGAGGTTGTCTCCACGCTTGGCCGAAATTGGCACCATCGTGATGTCACCGCCCCATTCTTCTGGGTTCAAACCATGCTGCGCCAAATCTGCCATCGTGCGTGGAATATCTGCACCTTCACGGTCAATCTTATTAATCGCCACAATAATTTTTGCGTTCGCACTCTGGGCAAATTTAATTGCTTCTACCGTCTGAGGTTTTACACCATCATCTGCCGCCACCACGATTACCACAATATCCGTCAACATCGCACCGTGTTGGCGAATCGCTGCAAAAGCCTCGTGTCCAGGAGTATCCAGAAAAGTAATCAGACGTTCGTTATGCTTCAATTGGTAAGCCGAAATATGCTGCGTAATACCACCGGCTTCCCCCTCCACCGTTTTCTTATGCAAAAGCGTATCGAGTAAGGTCGTTTTACCATGGTCTACGTGACCCATCACCGCCACCACTGGTGGACGCACTACTGCCTTATCTGATAATTCCCTTCTTAGATCTGAAGTTTTGGTCGAAGTATTCTTACGCTCCAAGCGCACATTTTTCAATCCCAATTCTTCAATAATAATACTCGCGGTATCAAAATCTAGGCGCTGATTAATCGTCGCCACGATTCCCTGCTTAAAAAGTTCGCCAATCAAAAATGTCACGGAAAGACCGAGCGCATTTGCTAGCTCATCTACGGTAATTGAACCCGCAATCTGAATCACCTTGTCTTGATTTTCTGCCATACTTACTCCTTACCGCCCCCAAGAGGACACATTTATCTAAATTATTTTACCATATTTTAGAGAGAGAAAAAAGCGGTAACTTCCGCCTCGCAAACGTCCATTACCGAAAAGAGAAACCAAAAACAAACAATATTTTATCTTGTAAATCCTGCGGCGGTCGCGGTTTCCATATTCGACGCCACGGTGGAATTTTTGCTATTCGCAATCGACTGAAGCCTTGCCTGCTCCACTCTTAAATCGTCTCGTTCTGCCTCGAGATCAGATAGCTGAGTATTCACTTCGTTAATTTTGTAATCAAAAGCGGTAGTTTGCGACTGTTCCGAGACATAAAAAAGTCCCAAAATAGCTACCATAATCGTAATCATCAAAGCCGATGAAAACCGACCAAACACATTACTCTTATATTTCACACTGTTTTGGTTTCTTGAATAGCCGGAAGAAACCGTATTGGCGTAAAAATTCGTTCGAGGCAAACTCGCTGCTGTACGCGTGCTTGTCATTCTAGTACGAACTGAAAAACTATTTTGCTTTGGTCCATTAACTGTGATTCGCATTTTTTCCTCGCAAAAAATACTCGCTAAAATCTTGTCGCAAAAAAGATTTTAATTAGTATTTCTAATTATTTTTATTTTTATTTTTTCTAATTGTTATGAGTTCATCTTTTTACACAAAAAATATTCATAGACCGAAGTCCCATATTAACCGCACTACCGCATCGCTAATATGGTCTTCGGGAAGGTCATATTTTTTATATAAAACACACTCTACGATTTACTCACAACCGCATCGGGGCCTTCACCTTTAGGGAGAATTTCCCGTCATGTGGGAGCAAAAAGCTCCCAAAGTTTATCTAATTAACGAAAGTTAACTTTGATTTTTTGTGCGCGTGAATTGTTTTTTACAATGATTTGCTTTGGCATATTGCCTCCTTTTTTGTTTTTATTTTTATCAATGGAGCTGAAGTCGTGCTGAAAAATCTAAGCTAGCTTTAATTTCTTTTTGCTACTCTTAATTTTGCACTTCTCGCTCGCGGATTGATAACGAGTTCAGATTCCCCCGCAATTACTGGGTTTTTCGTCAAAATCGTTAATTTTGATTCGTATCCTAGCGCACTTTCCTGCTTAAAATATTGCTTCACCAGCCGATCTTCCAAGCTATGAAAAGTAATAATCGCCACCCTACCATTTGGTTTCAAAAGTTTAGGTAATAATGGTAAAGTTTTTTCGATAATCGAAAGCTCATCATTTACAAAAATTCTTACAGCTTGAAAAACCTGTGTGGCCGGATGCTTTTTGTGCCATCCGTTTCCAGCGATTCGATCTGCCAATTCCTTAGTTGAAGAAAAAGGCCGACTCGTTACAATTTCCCTCGCGTGTTTTTTCGCTAGACCAATAGATTCTTCGCCGTATTCTTGGAAAATTTCTACCAGTTTTTTCCCTGGAAAATGATTAATCACCGTTTCAGCTGATAATTCTTGCGTTCTATCCATGCGCATATCTAAAGGTCCATCATTTTTGAATGAAAAACCTCGATCCGAATTATCTAATTGCGGAGATGAAACTCCAAAATCTGCCAATATCATATCAAAAGTTTTTCCACACTCGATTAAGTGTTGCGCCGCACTATAAAAATCCATTTGCAAAATATCTAACTTTGATTCATCCAATGGATACTTCTCTCGAAGATATTTCACAGCATTCTCATCTCGGTCTACCAAGATGGAATCTTTATAATTCTGCGTAACCGCCAAAACCTTTCCCGCATGACCCGCATATCCCGCTGTCAAATCCAAATAAGATTCGCCCAGTTTCGGGTTTAGAGCCTCGAGAACTTCTGATAGCATTACAGGTTTGTGAAGTTCATTCATAACTACATTATAACTTATCCGAGATTTCTCTGATAGGTTTTTGTAGTTATTTGCTTCTTGTTTGAGATCGCTCAACTAGAAATTTTAGCGTGTTTGTGTTTGTATAGTTTTTGTTATTTAAACGAAACGTTTTACCTAGCAATAAAGTATCACAGTTTTACCACTCGCGCGGCTCATAACTATGATTGTTGAGAGACTTATTGTGTAGGTTGCATATTGAGTTAATTGGGAGGTGTTTTAAGAAGTACGAATGGCTTTGATTACGCGTGACCTAAACGCGCGCCAAGACTCCTAGTTGACCGACCTCAAACATTTTTTAATGTACTTTTATTTTTGTGGTTTTTGTTTTATTTATCCACTGACCTAATTCTAAATTATATTTATGCTTATTGCAAGTACTTTTTCACATAATTTTTTACATTTTTTCGCAGACTTTTCCACAATTAAACCACCTTATCTATTTTTTGCACAAACCCCACCGTATATATAGAGCGTCTTCCACCTCTGTTAATTCTTGTGCAAATTATTTGTCGGGTTTTCCACACCTGTGCAAAACTTTTTGACGCTTCCCTGTTATTTGCTTATTTTTCTTAGCCTCTTCCCAGCTTTATTGCTTTTTGTCTTTTTTTGTTTTTATTACATAATAACCGAACGCTTCTATTTGCGAAAAATACATTTTATTTCAAAATATATTACTTAAATAAATGCCTCCAAAAAACCTAACACGCCAAAAACCGAACAAACTTCGCCAGCTCGTTTTTTTCGTCCTCCACCAAAAACCGAACATCCGTCACGCACCATTTCCGTCTCTTTCATAAAAACCCACCACCAAAAAACAGTGCGCAAAAAAGAGACCTCTTCATGAAGCCTCTTCATTAATTTTTGTGTTCAATTTCACTTTGCAGTCTACTTATAGTAAGCCCGACTCTCAATCCTCACATCCACATAAGTTGGTGTAAGATTATTGGTGATCAGATAACGTTGCATACGCTCAATATCTTCTGCCGATTCTGCTGGCAAACGATCAATTAAACACTTATAATATTCTGTACGGCCCTCGAGATAGACGTCCAGCTGCCTCGTTTTATCCATCGGTAGCACGACTTTAGTCATCTTCACCCCCAAATCCTTCAAGTCCTTCTCAAGCAGCGCCACATACTGTTTAATCTTATCTGTAATGAGATTTTTATTCCCCGATTCATCAACAATTTCCACACTCGAAGTTAAATTCACCACTGTCGGTTTCACTTCGGCTTTTTTCGCACCATCCCGATTAATCAGACTCACCGCGCCAAGTGTCAAACCTGCCGTACCGAGCGCCAGTGCTGTACTCAGCCCCACGAAACGCATCACTTTTTTACATTTTCGCCTTTTTTCTTCCTTAATCCTCGTCGACTCCAGAATTACTTCTTCCCGTTTTGAGGCAATCGTCTTATTAATTCTCACTTTTTTATCGCCTTTTTATTTTCAAAACCTATTTTAACTCTGATTCTTTCAAATCTTATTTTTCAATCTTACTTCTTCAAGCTCAGCACTAATTTCGCTAGCGTCTGGCTCGCATCTAATTTCGCATATTTCTTAAAATTCATCACTAACTTAGCCTGCTTTTCACTATTTTTTAGCAGATTCAAAATCTTTTTCAATAATTTTTCTGGAGCCATCTCCATTTCGCGATCCAAAATCATTTCTACCGCTTCGTCACGCGCCAATTTTTCCGCATTTTTCACCTGATGTCCGCCCGGCAATTTTTCAAACGGCACCAAAATCGTTGGTTTTCCCAGACTGGCTAATTCTGCCATCGTGGTCGCACCCGCGCGTGACACCACAATATCTCCTGCCCCCAAAATCTCGTGCATCACTGGTGAAAAATTCCACATTCGAAACTCCGAAGTCAATTTCCCCTTTTCCCAAGTTTCATATTTCTTCAAATCAATCATATCTTCATAATGTTTGCGCCCTGAGACCAGCCCCACTGACGTGTATTTCAAAAGTTCTGGCAAAATTTCTCGCACCGCCTGATTAATATGCATCGAACCTTGCGAGCCTCCCGTCACGATCACCAAATTTCGCTCCGGATCGAATCCTAATTCTCTTTTCAGGCGTCTCTTTTTACTCTCCGTCACTTTTTCAAATTCTTTCCCCACCGGAATCCCCACAAACACATAGCGTGAATCTTCTTTTTCCACCGGCGTACCCATGGCAATAATTTTTGCTTTTTTACTTAGGATACGATTCGCGAGCCCCATCGTCGCATCCGATTCGTGAATCAAATATGGAATTTTATAAATTCCCGCCACGATCCCGACCGGCAACCCCACAAACCCACCTTTCAAAAAAATCACATCCGGACGATTTTCTTTTCGACTAAAACGCCACAAAGTTTGAAAAAACCCCATAGCAAATCCGAAAGCCCCCGCAATATTTCCAAACACCACATCGCAGAAAGTTTTCGCATGATTATCAAAATAATCCGACAATTTCAAACCATGGTAACGATGGAATTTTCCGGCAAAAACTTTACGCACGCGTAAATATAATTTTACCCCTGCCTCTTCTTCGCCACCCCAAGCCAGCTTTGCTTCATTCGCGAGCTTCACGACATTTTTATAATATTTCGCATCGGTCCAAAATTCAATTTTGCTCTTTGGCTTCATTTTCAAAATTTCTTGCACTACCGACATCGCTGGAGTAATATGTCCACCCGATCCACCGCCTACTACTAAAATTTTCATCTTCGTCCTCCCAATCTACCGCTTCTACTCATCCTTAAATTATTTTTAATTTCCTCATTTCGCTCATCATCTGAAATTTCCGTCCTCGAAGTAAATCGCGAAATGTTAATTACTAACCCTAATCCAAAACATGTTATCAGAAGACTCGTTCCACCTTTTGAAAGTAACGGCAAAGTAATACCTGTAAGTGGAATCAGCGCAATCATCGCGCTAATATTCACCGCCACCTGTGAAAACAGCCAAGCAAACACCCCCATCGTCACCAATCTAAAATAGAGATTTTCCGAAGTGTTCGCCACTTTCAAAATTTCCATGAATAAATGTACGTAAAGCCCGATCACTATTACTGCCCCGACGAATCCCCACATTTCCGAAATCACCGCAAACATCGAGTCGGTGATTGACTCTGGCAAATATCCCGCCGTTTGCACGTTATTACCGATACCCACCCCGAGTAGCCCCCCAGACCCCACAGTGATTAGTGCGTTTTCAATATGATAATCCGTCGTCACATCACCCTTACCCGTAAAAGTAAACAAGCGCTCACGACGGTGCGGTGAAGACAAAATCATCCCCACACCCAGCGCCAAAATCACCGCAAACAGAATCATAATTTTCCAAATCTTAATCCCCGCCACAAATAAAATCGTCAGCGCAATCACCCCGAGCGGTACCGCCGAACCCAAGTCTTTCTGAGATACCACAATCAAAAATAACGAAACCCCTAAAACACCAAAAAATTTCGCATAAAATTGATAGCTTTTTCTCAAAATCTCCGCGCTTGCCCAGCCAGAAGCCTTGCCTCGCGCTAAAATTTTTGCTGCGCCTCTCATCAGACTATTGCCCTGTCCATTTCCCCGTGCAGAATTTCCCGCCGTATTAAAGCCCTGGTTAAAGCCATAGTTATTACGACTAAAATTCACTTGACTAGAAAAAGCCGTTCCCCCCGAAACGCCCGCCTGACTCTTCGAATTCGCACCCTTCCCCTCTTTCTTACCTTTAAAATTCATATACAAATCCATTAGAGTTTGTAGTAGCATGCCGAGCGCCGTGACCTTACCCGCCTCTTCCAAAAATCCACCTCTGGCCTGAAAATCTGCGGTGATTTTTGCAAGATAAAGCATTACCCCCAACTTCAAAAGGTCCGAGACCTGAATCGTAATCGGCCCCAGTCTCAGCCACCTACAGGCACCTAACTGACAATACGCCAAAGTTGAATGTCCTGCCGACACCGCCAGTAGCAAGTTCAAGGATAATCCCAAAACCAACAAAATCATCGGTAAACGCTTCGCTACTGCATCTAAAATGTGCCAAATTCCTTTAGGTCTTTTGGTTTTTTCTACTTCTACCAAATTTACTCTGGTCTCGAAAAATAGCAGCACCGCCGTAATCACCAGATACTTCACCTGATCCATCCAATACACCGTATCTTCCCCCTTCACTTTCGCATAAGACGGACCCACCAAAGCTATCATCATTAGCCCAATGGCAATCAAAATTATCATCGTAATGATAATTTTATAATTTGCCTTATGTTGTCGCATCTAATCCCACTCCGAAAATTTTTATTTTTTAATAATTCCGCTCACCATCGCAATAAATACCCCCACAATCGCACAAACTCCGGCAATTACCCAAAAACGCATCACAATTTTCGCTTCGCCCCAACCACTCGCCTCCAAATGGTGATGGATTGGCGCTGAAATGAAAATCTTGCGCTTGAAAAATTTCTTCGAAATCATCTGAATTAAGGATGAACCTGCCTCCACCACGAATAATAATCCGATTATAGGCAAAAGTAACAATGAGTTTGTCATCATTGACACCACGCCAAGTCCCGCACCCAGTGCAAATGACCCCACATCCCCCATCATAAAACGTGCTGGCGGCACATTGAACCACACATAAGAAAACAGCCACCCCACTACCGTCATACAGAAAGCAAATAAATAAACCTGCCCACGAAATAGCGCAATCGTCCCGAACGCACCATAAGCCATCATCGCAAGACCCCCCGCCAACCCGTCTAATCCATCCGAAATATTTACCGCATTTGAGGTCGCCACCACCGCAAAAGTAAATAATCCCACCATCACCACTCCGCCGATTTCAATATCACCCGCAAATGGAATATGGATACTCGTCCAGCCCAGCTTATAGGCAAAAAACCAACCTAGCACCAAGCTCACCACAGTAATCATCGCAAACTTAATTGGCGCACGCAGCCCTGCCGCTCCTTCCCCTGAGCCAAACACATTAATTCCATCGTCAATCAGCCCCACAATCGCCCCACCCAAGAAGCCAAAAATCGGAAGCCAGGTCTGTGCACGATCAAAATTACAAATCAGTGTCACCACCGTCACCGCAATTACCCCAATAATTCCCGCCATCGTCGGAAATACTCGCTTGAATTTATGCGCATGTAATTTCGTCATAATCGGCAGACCGTCACCCGAAACTGTAGTCTTTTTTTGTTTCTTCCAAAAATGATATTTATAGGCTACGTGTGTGTAAAAAGGCGTCAAAAACATTGAAAGCAAAAAGGTACCGAGCGACAATAGTAAACCATATAATGCATTGTTATCTAAATTCCCCACGCCTTACCTCCTGACTTTATTATAGTTTATCATATACTTCGATATCTCATCAAAAATCGGCTTCGCATTCATTCCGCCATCCAGTTTTCGATTATCACTCCAAACTTTGGTCATAATCACATAATCTGGCGTTTCCTCTAGAGATTTCGCCCCAAAACCCACATAGGTACCAATCGTTTCATCGAAACTGTATTTGCCATTTTTCACAGTCTGCGCCGTACCGGTTTTGCCACCTACATAATAATCCTCGTCATATCCCCTCACATTCGGAAAAACTAGGCGTCCCGTGTGCAACATTTGACGCATTGTTCTACCCGTATCATTCTTATTTAATGCATCGTGGTCCGCCTTTGCGAGCTCTGTTCGCACAAACTTACCATCCTTCATTTCCCCTGCAATCAAAGTCGGACGATAATATTCCCCGCCATTCACCACCGCCGAAAAAGCTGAAGCTACTTGAATAATCGAAAGATCCAAGCTCTGCCCGAACGTCATATTCGCGTACCTAGCATCAGTCGCATCAATATCGTTTGGTGGCACGATTACACCCTTCGTTTCCGGCAATTCAATCCCCGTATATTTACCCAAATTAAAGCGGTTATGGTAATAATCATAAAGCTTTTCCTTACCTTGATAAGTAATTTCCGAAGCCGAACCACCTAAAAGTTTCAAAGCTTGAATCGAACCCGTATTTAAGGAATAAGTTAGCACAGTTTGCATATTAACCTCCCCAGTGTGGCCCTTAATTGAATTCTCGATCGGCCAACCATCAATCACTAATCTATCTGTATTATAATAAGTCGTCTCTGGCGTCATCACTCCAGAATCAATCGCCGCCGCAATCGCAAAAGTCTTACACACCGAAGCTGGGTTGAAGGCGTTCATCGTCACATCGGTCTGAAAAACCTTCGCATCCGTTACTTTGGCGTATTCTGCCGGATTATAACCCGGCTTACCCGCCATCGCCAAAATTTGTCCGGTCGCCGGATTCATCACAATCGCCGAGCCATAGGTAATATTAAATTTTTTCGTTACTTCATCCACCGCTTCTTCCGCTTTTTTCTGAATATTGCGGTCAATCGTCAACACCAAATTCTTCCCGTCTTTCGCCGGAATTTTCACATTTTCATTACCAATCGTCAGCGGCACATTGTTCGAATCTTTCACGGTTTTTAGCAGACCATTTTCCCCTGTTAATTCCTTATTTAAGCTACCTTCCACTCCATATTGACCTTCACCTTCCTGATTCACAAATCCCAGCACTTGCGCCGCCATTTCTCCCTCTGGATACACCCTGGTCGTAGCCTCCTGCTCGTAAACTCCCGTCAAATCCGCATTTTTCAAATTATTCGTTTCCGCGTATGGCACATTTTTCGCCACCACAAAATATTTACGCTCCGGATCTGCAAAAACTTCATCCCAACTCGCTTTAGTGCGGTAATTCCCCACCATTTCGTCAATTTTCTTGGTAGTCTCCTCGCGCTTTTTTACTACCAAACTTGGGTCAATCGAAATTGTATAAGTTTTCTTATTCATCACGATTGGCACCGGCGTGTCGCCATCTAGGAAATAAATTTCCCCGCGCTTGGCAAAAATTGTCGATTTCATAATCTGCTGCTGATTGGCCTTCGTTGCATAAAGTTTATGATTTAAAACCTGCAAGTGAAACAACTGAATCACAATCAAACCGAACACCAAAAAACAGGGTCCTTGGATCAAACGAGTTCGCGACTTTATCCTCTGTTTTCTCATATGCTTAATTATAGCATAAGGGGCTTATTTTTTATTCATTTCCGACTTCTGCTTTGCTTCAGATTTATTCGCCCCCTCCGACTTTTTCGCGTCATCAATCTTCTTGCCAACGTCAGATTTTTTTGCTTCCCCGCCTATCACCATTTGGATCGTGCGATTTAACTGCTGCTTAATTTTATTGCGCGCATGCGGCGTAATAATTTTATCCAACCAACTCGGCTTCACCATTTGATTTTTTGAAGTCAAAATCTCCACCACGTCACCATTTTTTAATTTAGTATTCAAGTTCGAAAGCTTACCATTAATCTTCGCACCAATCACGTGTCCACCCACCTCCGAATGTAAACGATAGGCAAAATCGAGCGGCATCGACCCCACCGGCAGATCAATAATATCCCCCTTCGGCGTATAGACAAACAATTTATCCGCAAACAAGTTAATCTTCAATTTCTTCATATCCACCTGCTTCCCCTCTTTCAGCTGCGCTGCCGCCATCTGTAATTCCGAAATCCACAGCAAATTCGTTGGCAAATGCTGAATCTTCCCCATCTTATAATTTTCTGTCAGCTTTTGCTCGTTATAGAAAAAGCTCGCCGCGAGACCCCGCTCCGCATATTCGTGCATATCTTTCGTGCGAATCTGAAATTCCACAATCCGCTTATCCTTCGTAATCACCGTGGTATGCAGCGACTGATAGCCATTCTGCTTCGGCATCGCCACATAATCCTTAATTCTACCCGTCATCGGCGTATAAAGCGAATGAATTATCCCCAGCGTCAAATAACAATCCGTCACATCCTCCACGATAATTCGAAGCGCCGTCAGATCGTAAACCTCATCGATGTTCTGATTATATTTCGCTAATTTCTTATGCAAAGAATAGACTGACTTCACCCGCCCATCAATCTCAAATTTAATTTTCTCTTCCGCCAGTTTCTCGGAAACTTCTTTTTTGATTTTTTCTAGACTCTTCTCCGCGGATTTATTGCGTTCTTCAATCAATTTTTTCAAAAATTCAAAACGCTTTGGATCAACGTAAGAAAATGCAATGTCAGAAATCTCCACACGCAGTCTCCCCATATTCAAACGGTCCGCTAGTGGTGAAAAAATTTCCAGCGATTCCTTGCCAATCTTCTTCTGCTTCTCTGGTGGTAGAGCTGATAAAGTTCTCAAATTATGCAAACGATCGGCTAGTTTGATTATTAAAACTCGAATATCTGCCCCCGTCGCAATCAAAAGCCTCAAAAGATTATCCTTCGTCGCTGGCAAATAGGTATCAATATCGCGCATTCCCTGTCTAGCCTTACCCAGTTTAGTTACGCCATCCACGAGAAATGCTACCGTTTCACCGAATTTTTCCTTAATTTCCTCTAATGTCACCCCGGTATCTTCCACTACATCGTGAAGCACTCCAGCGATCATCGTATCTTCGTCCATCCCCCAATCTCGTAGGATATTCATCACTGCTAGCGGATGGATAATATATGGCTCACCCGATTTTCGTTTCTGTCCCTCATGCGCCTGGGTCGCAAAATCAATTGCGGCCTGTTCTCTCTCTGTTATTTTCGGTTGAACACATTTTTTACTCATTGTAATCTCGCTAATAATCTCTGTAATTCATCTTCATTTTTGCAAGCAAATGTCACGCTACGCCCTCTCACGCGTACTTTTGCCGCGTATTTTTCACTCAATTCGTTCTCTTGATGTAGATAAACATTAGTTTTTAGCAAATTTGCCGAACTTTTCTTCTTATGTTCCGCGATATAACGCTCGACTTTGCGTGCCGTCCAACCCTCCTCAATAATCATCGGCAAAATCTTCTTCACCATTTCCGGATCTGCCGAAATCAAAGGTCGCATAACTCCCTCTGTTAACTTATGTTCCACCATTGCATGCTTCACTTCATCCGGCAAGTTCAAGAGTCGCATCGTATTAATCACCGATGAGGTACTTTTTCCCACGCGCTTAGCAATTTCCTCTGGCTGGAGATTGAATTGATTTTTTAATTTCGCATAAGCTGTCGCCATTTCAATCGCATTAAGATCTTCGCGCTGCGCATTTTCGATAATCGAAAGCTCTAGTTGGTTCTGCGCATCGAGAGTACGAATAATTGCTGGAATCTTATCTAGTCCTGCCATTTTTGAGGCACGATAACGCCTCTCCCCTGCGACAATCTTATATTTATCCCCCTCAGCTACCACCACAATCGGCTGCAAAACTCCGTGCTCACGAATCGAGTCTGCTAGCGCCGCCAAAGCTTCCTCTGAAAAATCTTTACGTGGTTGATCGGTTTCTGGCATGATTTTCGCTAAATCTAGCTCAGTTAACTGACTCTTCGAGCTATCTTCCGACAAAGTAATATCAAAATCATCCTCTACGATATCCGTAGGAATTAAACTTTCAAATCCGCGACCCAAACCTTTTGCCATTTTCACACTCTCTTTTTCTTTTTACACTCTTTTTAATACTTCTTTTGCTAATTCCTTGTAAGCCTTCGCACCCTTACTGAATCGATCATAATCCCCCACTGGAACTCCGTGACTTGGTGCCTCCGCCAACCTTACATTGCGTGGAATTGTCGTCTCGAACACCTTATCTCGGAAGTATTTTTTAATTTCCGCTAGCACCTGTACCGATAAAGAAGTCCGTTTATCATACATCGTCGCCAGCACCCCTAATAATTTCAAATTTGGGTTCATTGCCTTACGTACCAATTTCACCGAATCCATCAGCTGCGCCACTCCTTCTAGAGCATAAAATTCCGTCTGTACCGGCATCAAAAGGTAATCCGCTGCAATCATCCCATTCACGGTTAAAAGCGATAAACTTGGCGGCAGGTCAATAATCACAAAATCATAATTATCTCGCACTTCACTAATTGCATTTTTCAGCTGAACAAATTTTTTACTCAGCTTCGTCATCTCAACTTCGGCATTAGCCAACTGTGGCGTAGTCGGTGCTAAGTCCAAACCCTTAAATTTAGTGTTCAAAATTATTTCTGGTAATCGCCTCTCCCCCAGAATCACTTCCGACATCGTATTCGAAAGTTCATTATTCATATAATTACGTTCGAACTGCGCCTTATCAATACCCAGTCCCGATGTTGCATTTCCCTGCGGATCAAAATCAATTACTAAGACTTTTTGTTTTTCTTTCATCAAATAGTACGCCAAATTAATCGTGGTCGTCGTCTTACCGACCCCGCCTTTTTGATTTGTGATACAAATTACCTTCGCCATATCTATTTATATATTACCATAATATTCATAAGAATAATCATTATCGCGATAAAAAGCCCCAAAAAAGACCCCGTAGGGCCTTTTTCTTATTTGATTGAAGTAATTTCAATCACACTGTATTTTTGGCGGTGACCAGTTTCTTTGTGGACACGCTTCTTTGAGTGGTAGCGGATTACGCGGATTTTATCACCAGCGATTTTCCCTTCTACAACTTTAGCTGAAACCTTGACACCTTTGACTTCTGGCGTACCAACGAGGGTTTTATCGCCATCAATTACAAGTAAAGCACCAGTTTCGAGCTCTTTAGTTCCTTCCGGGAGGAGGTCCACCCGTAGGGTCTCACCCTCAGCTGCGATATACTGCTTACCGCCGATGAGTACAACTGCCTTTTTCATAATATTCCTTAATGTATTATTAACTTTGACTATTCTAGCATATTTATCTCTTTTTTTCAATAACTAAGCCAAAAAAGAACCCCGCTCTCATAGGGTTCTTTTTGTACTTAATCGTCTATGCGATTACATTAAATCGAAAGGGCTCTTTATTCTTGATCTTCGTGTTGCTTTTCTAAGGCCTTAAGTTGCTTAGTGGAAGCAATGTAATAAGCAGTACCAATACCAATCATGGCGGTCACTACCACTGCTAATACAGTTTCAGAAGCACCAGTGTGAGGAAGTTCCTTTGGCGTATTAGGAGTTTTTGGTTTGTCTGCACAATCGCGATGAACAGTAACCTTTACCTTACTATGAATCGTAGTGTCGAGCACCGCGATAGCTGAATTGTTGTAAGTTACAGTGTCGCCACATGGGAAGATTTTTTCGTCTTCAGAGAATTTTACCTTATAGGTAATGAAAGCTTCTTCACCGGCATTGTAATCACCGATATTAAAACCGTTCTTGAAGAGATTTTCTTTTTCAAAACCTGCCGAGCGAGGAGTCTTTAAGAAAGTCGTACCAGGAATTGCAGTCATACCAGTACCGAGCAAATCATAAGCAGAGACACCGCGTTGAATTGTCGTACCAGTGTTTTTGTAACGCAATTTGAAATCGATAGTTTCACCTGGAGCTACCGTAATTTCTGTACGGTAATCATTCATATTTTCCTTAGAAGCCATTTTTTCGCCAGTAAAACCAGCTTTATCGACTTTGATACGGAAATTAACATGGCCAGCAAATTCGTTACAGCCAGGAATCATCCCCCAGTAACCCTTACTATAGCCTAAGAAAGTTCCACCATCTTTGCCAAATAATGCATCATCATTCAAAATCGTACCATTAAGTGAACCGCTATTGGTAAGTTTCGCGGAATTTGGAACATAGCGCAAAGACACAGTTTCTTTCGAATTAAGGTATGCAGTGTCCCAAACTGCCTTAGGTGTAGCATTTGAGGACGTAATCGTTCCCTTAATCAAAGCTGCTTCACCAGGATTGAGACGATCGGTAATCTTGTTCATATATAAGCGAACATTTTCCGCAATACCACGGCGATCACCTTCATTTAATTTAGCCGAAGCGTTGTTGTGGTAATAAACTGATACTTCATATTCCGCACCAGCCTCCACTGTTACATTATCTACAAATGGATCATGCGTACCAGCCTTACGTACGCGCACGAAATTAGATTCATTACCAATTTCTGGATTGTCCGTCATCGAGTTAAAGGTGACGTGGTCTGCCGGGTTTTTCCAGGTATAAGTAGGCCTGGTTGGACCCCAAGTAGCTTCTTCCGCATGGACCGAAGCCTGGATTTGAGTTAAGCTGAGCGCCCCCGCCACCACAGCTCCAACTACTGGAAAGATACGGCGTGCAGAACTACGCATATCTTCCCATGTTTTTGTTTTTATGTTTATGTTCATCGATCTCCTTTCGATTAAGATCCTAAACTCATTTTAGACTATTTTTAATTTTTGTACAATATATTTGTTCAATATTTTTTCTTCTCTATTGAGTACAATTATTGTTCAGAATTTGTATCAACGTCTACCGTACGAGTTTGGCCAGATTCATGAGCCGCAGCATTATCTGTTTTTGCAGCTGACATCAAATCTGCTTTATCTTGAGCTGTTACTACCTTATCTTCCTTTGAGACTGAGCCTTCTGGGTTAGACTGTTCTGGGCGAGATTCTTCAGAAAGTACCGATTTATTCTCCGCCTCAGCCTGCTTTTCCGTAGCTACACCTTCTTGATGTACGATACCCTGGCTATTATCCTGGAAGGTCCAAGTGGTATTAGGGTTTGAATTTTGAGCAATACTTTCTTTTATCATTGCATCAAACTGTGCCTTATCTGTGACTTCACTACCTGGAAGGTTGGTTTGGGCATTAAGATTATCGGTTCCTTCTCGGTTAGTATAACCCGATTCTTTTTCCGTTTTCGACAATTTAATATCATCTTTATTAGCCGATGCCGTATTAGTCTTTCCCTCGTTCACATTATTTTCAGGAGTCTTTGGATTTTCCTTTGGAGTCGAAGGCGGGGTTTCGTTCTTTGGCTTAGAAGGTTCCGGTTCTTTATTTTCTACTACTTCAACATTTTCCGGAGTAACTACTGAAGTTGTAACTTCCGTTTTATCTACAGTTTTAGTCACTTCCTTCTTCTCAGTCTTTAAGTATTGGAAGATTACCTGGCCACACTTCACATTGATACCTAAAATCTTAACACTGGACATGATATTCATTACTTCACCATCCGAAGCATTCTTTTCAATCACACCCAGAGCCCTAAGTGAATTTTCCTTAAATCCATCACGAACATTCATATCCATGATATTTTCACCATCTTTATTCTCAGCATAGACAAACTCTACGGCTTGATCTTTATGGAATACACCATCCTTATCAAGCGCCATATCCACCTGAAGATTACCTTCACCACCATTATTTGAAGCGTAACCAGACTGGTAAGTCTCATTCACAATCGAACCAAGCTTCAAGGTTGAACCCTCAAGGAAGTTGGCAATTGTGTTATTGGCTTTTTCCTTAATCGCAACCTGCGCCTCTGCGTCGCCATGCTGAATCATGTAGGTAATATCATTCACCGCGGTAGGAGAGTCAGCCATCTCAAATGCACCGAAGGAAGCGCCAAGATAACTTGTCATATT
>CAUUCN010000009.1:0-31197 GCA_963543945.1 uncultured Candidatus Saccharibacteria bacterium | reverse complement strand
TGTACGATCGGGAAATATTTGGGCAAATAATCTTGAAATGCACGTACCGTCTCAGTTAAATTTTCCTGAGCTTTGGATCCAAGATAATACTTCATCGCATATTGTCCAATCAAAATCGTAAGCTTGATATTCGGCATCAATTTTAAGATTTCTGGGTGGTATTCTTCGGCGATAAATTTTCTCGGTGGTAGATCGCCAGTTTTGCCCTTACCTGGATAATAAAAATCCATCGGCAGAATTGCAATCTTCTCAGAATAAAATTCTTCTTCACTCACCCCAATCCATTCGCGCAATTTTTCGCCGGATTTGTCTGCGAACAGCACTCCACTCTCTTCTACCTTTCGGCCAGGCGCCTGACCGATGACTAATATTTCCGCCTTATCGCTCAGCTGATAAATTGGCCCCACGCCGCGCTTAGTGTAAGAAGCGTTTCTCGGATTCTGTCTTAATTTTTCCGTAATTTCATCAAATTCATTCATCGTAATTCGATAATATCACTTTTATGCTAAAATAAAATAAGTCACATTTAATTTATTTGTTAGGAGGTAAATGGCTAATACAAATAAAATTCTCTCTGTTGAAAAAGTTACTAAGACTTTTGGCAAGGGAAATAGCCTCACGAAGGCCGTCGATAATCTTTCTTTCTCCGTGAAGAAAGGCGAATTTCTCGCAATCATGGGCGCCTCCGGCTCTGGTAAGAGTACTACATTAAACTTGATTTCCACGATCGACCGTCCAACCTCAGGTCAAATTCTTGTCGATGGTACCGATATTACGAAACTCAAAGGCGAGAAACTTAACCGCTTCCGTCGCGAATCACTCGGTTTTATCTTCCAAGATTTTAATCTCCTGGATAATCTCACTGCTTACGAAAATATCGCGTTGGCGCTTTCGATTCAGAATGTCAAAGCCTCAGAAATTGACGAAAAAGTCAAAGCCGTCGCCAAGAATCTCGATATCGAAGCTATTTTACAAAAGTTCCCATATCAACTTTCTGGCGGTCAAAAACAACGTGTAGCTTCCGCTCGCGCCATTATTACTAATCCGAAATTAATTCTCGCCGATGAGCCTACTGGTGCACTTGACTCCAAGTCTTCTAAGCTTCTCCTCGAACGCTTCGATTACCTGAATCAGGAGCTCCAGGCTACTATTCTCATGGTTACCCACGATGCTTTCTCGGCCAGCTTTGCTACCCGCATTATTTTCATTAAGGATGGCCAAATCTACGATGAAATTCACCGTGAAAATAAGACTCGCAAGGAATTCTTCGATGAAATTATCCGCGTGATGTCTACTCTAGGTGGAGGTGACGCTGATGTTATTTAAGCTTTCGTTTCGAAATATTACGCGCAGCATCAAGGATTATGCGATTTATTTCTTTACGTTAGTACTCGGTGTTACGCTTTTCTATGTTTTTAATTCCGTCGGCTCTCAGGCGGCTGTGCTTGAATTAAATAATTCTCGCAAACTCATCGTCGATTTACTCGCAAAAATTCTCTCTGGTATGAGTGTTCTCGTGGTCTTTATTCTCGGTGCTTTGATTATCTACGCCTCCCGCTTCCTGATTAAACGTCGTAATAAAGAATTCGCCATCTATCTCACACTCGGTATGAGTAAGCGTAAAATCTCGCGCCTTCTCTTCTTCGAAACCTTGATGATTGGCGTAATCTCCCTTGGTGTGGGTCTCTTGCTTGGTATCGGCGTTTCTCAGCTAATTAGTGTTTTAATCGCCAAGCTTTTCGAAGCTAATATGGATAAATTCACTTTTGTTTTTTCCGAAAAAGCCTTCTTCGATACGATTCTTTACTTCGGTCTCATCTACCTCATCGTGATTTTTTTCAACACTATCATTGTCGGTCGCTTAAAGATTATTGAGCTACTTCAGGGTAGTAAGAAGTCTGAAAAAGCCTTCCTGAAAAATCCGCTGCTTCGCGCCATTGTCTTCGTCGTTTCTGCTTCGGTGCTCGGGTATGCTTATTGGTGGGTAAATAATGACAAAGTCTCTCTCATGGACCGTGTCTATAATCTCCTTTGGCCGGTTATTGCTGGCGTAGTTGCCACTTTCCTAATCTTCTGGTCGCTTTCTGGTTTGATTATGGAAATTGTCACTCGCAGCAAAAAGTTTTATTTCAAGGGTCTAAATTCCTTCGTCTTCCGCCAGATTTCTAGCAAGGTCAATACTGCCGTGGTTTCCATGTCCTTGATAAGTCTCTTGTTGTTCCTCACGATTAGTATTCTTTCACTCTGTTTCTCGATCAATGAGTCGATGAAAAAAGAGTTAGCTTATAACACGCCAGTCGATGCCATGGCTGAGTTGACTGATTATCTCGCGGTTTACGGCTCGAATAGTAGTGTTGGCTATTTATCCCAAATGTCTAAGGACCAGGAAAAAGCTGCTCTCGCCACTTCGCAAGACTACATGAAGAAATCCCTCTATCAAAATTTAATTGATCAAAATCCAGACCTTGCGAAGGATATTAAAGATCACGTTGAACTGAATGTTTATGCCGACAGTAGTTTTACTTATGGCCAAATTTTACCGTCAGGTGTTATGACGGGGACTGTGGAAGCTTTCATGTCGAAAACTACTGTGCCGATGATTCGTGTTTCTGATTATAATAAACTCGCTAAGCTCTATCATCGTGATGAAATTCACTTGAAGGACAATCAATATCAATTCCTGGCCGACTTTAAGACTATGGCGGAGATTCTCGACAAAACTCTTGCAGATAATACCCAAATTAAATATCGTAATTTTACCCTCAATCCAGTCGCCAAAAAACACCAAGAAGGCTTCATTACTTCATCCGGTTTTAAGTCCAACACTGGCATTCTTGTCGTGCCTGACAATGTAATCACTGACCAGCCAATCGGTACTCAAGCCATGCTGATGAACTACAATCTTAGCGGTACCCGCACTGCCGAACAGATTGATGATGATTTACGTAAGGCTTTCGACCTCGGAGGCTTATCCGTCAATGGGGTTAATTCATCTGAAGAGGCCACACAGAAAACAGGAAGCTCCGCTAAGCAAGCTGAACGTCCAAGTGGTGTTGCCATTAATTTTTATACCAAATTATTAGTAAAATCTGGTATGGTTGGTATGCAGGCTATTGCCACCTTTGTTGGTTTTTATCTCGGCACGATCTTCTTGATTTCTTCTGCTGCGATTCTGGCCCTTAAGCAGCTTTCCGAATCTTCCGATAATATAGAAAAGTATGCCGCCCTTCGTCGTCTCGGCGCCAGTAATAAGATGTTAAACCGTGCACTCTTCGTCCAGATTGCAATCTTCTTTATTGCGCCATTGCTCATCGGCATCATACATTCCATTTTTGGCATTATGTTTGCCTCGAGTATTATTGAATCATTCGGCTCTGACGGACTCCTCGCTTCGATTCCGATGACTGTCTCCATGATCGTATTGATTTATGGTGGCTACTTCCTCCTGACTTATATCAGTAGCAAGCGCATCATCTCCGAAAAGCAACTCCGCCGCGACTAGAAAAATATTTCCTAGAAACGACACTTCCGCGATTAAGAAAAACTATTAGCTAAGGTTAAAATTCCTTAGCTTGACTAGATTAAGAAAGCTACTGAAAGGTAGTTTTCTTAATTTTAGTTTGTGGTATTATCGGGCCAGCAATAAAATACTTGATTTTTTATACAAAATATTGTAGAATATTTTTGTTTCAATGTTAAGCTAAAAACATAGCTTTGTTCTTTAAGAAAGGTTGGTGACTAGTATGCCAAGAAGTGCCGAATTGGACAGTTTATTTGCTCGTAAGCAGGAAGCTTTTGTGCGCAAGCAAGCCGCATTCCAGAAGTATATTGATGCAAAAAATCGTGCAAACGAAGCTCACGACAGGATGCAATTAGCATGGGATCGAAGAGTTGCTGCTCGAGAAGAAATGAACCGGGAATACAATAGTATGCAGCAGTCAAAAGGTAGTAGGGATGCTATCTGGGCTGATTTTAACCGAGTTCGTCAGGGAAATAGCTCGAGAATCGAACAACTCCGCCAAGAAGCTGATATGGAGCATGAAATGATGAAAAATTGTTTCGATAGCGCTAGTGCAGCTTACTCATATGGTAATAAGGCGGATGCTCCAATGTATTCCAGCGAGGGTCATGCGCATAAGGAACGGCGAGATTATTTGAATGCTGAGGTCGGAAGACTTATTCAGGAAATTAATAGCGCCAAAGCTAATGCTAAATGGCAAACATCCAGCTCGCATAGCAACTCATTTCAGTGCGCTAAAAGTAATTTCGATAATGTAAAAATGATGCACGAATCTGCTGAAGCTGAATTTAAAAGCGCCAAGGCGGAAAGAGACGCCTATAAGGCTGAATTTGATTCGGCTCAGGCGGAATTTGAGCGACTAAAGGATGCGTGTCAAAGAAAGCTTGATGAGATTAAGGCAAATAATCGAAAAGAGCGAGAGCGCATTCTGGATAAGGCGGGAGTTGGCTATCTTAATAGACAAGATGCCAAAATCGTCAAGAAAGCTGATGGAACTACGCAGGTTTATCATGGCGGTCTCGGTTCTGGTGATGGTTTTGGCCATGGCCATGTTGCACTTGACCAGTCCGGAAAGAAGACGTATAGTCGTGATGCTTTTGAAAAACATGGCAGCCAAAATTATACGGATCAGAAAGAGAAAAACTGGACTAAAAGGGAATGGGGCATTATCGGCGACGATCATGAAGTTACATTTGCTATTGGAATTAATGAACGAGAAGGGCAGACTGTTATTGCAGATGGCTTTCTAAGTAAGAGAGACTTCCATGATCATCATAATCATTATGGAAAAAATGATAAAACCAGATTTCCTAATGAACCAGATTGGATCGAGGATAGTAAAAAACATAAAAACGATCATTACTATACCGGTCCCGGTCATTAATCTTATTATTAAAATCGACCTTAATCGGTCGATTTTTTATACCCAACTCTCACCATCAAGTTCTTTAATGAAGCCGTCCATGAATTCTTTCGCCAAAACTTGTGTAGGCTCGTAATCTAAATTTTCTGGGTAAAGTGATTTTCTTTTCCAATCCAACGCCACATAAAGTGACGTAGTCAGACTGCATTCTTTTTCATCATCAAGATCGGATGGTTCACCAAAATTTTCATCAACAAAATCAGCGTATTTGTCAATAATTGGTTTCAGTTCTTCTAATTCAGAAGATTTAGAAATAAGACGCATCCTATCGATGATTTCGTGGCCATCTTCAATGACTTTATTGATAAGTTTAGCTCTTTCTAAATAATTCATATCACAAATATAACATTATTTTTATAAAATATCCTAATCAAAAAAATGGTATAATATATCTTATGAATAATACGCGCGATGATATTTTACACTTAGCCAAGCTGTCCAATTTGCAGCTCACCGATGCCGAAATTTCCGCCCTCCAGCAGGACGTCACTAATATCGTGGGCTACATTTCTCAGCTTGATGAATTAGATACTACTGGGGTCGAACCAACCTACCAGGTCTTTGAGATGGAAAATGTTTGGCGTGCCGACGAAATCAAACCTCAGGATGCCACCCGAGAGCAACTTCTCGCACTCGCACCTGACCAAGCCCAAAATATGATTAAAGTACAGAAGGTTCTCTAATGAAAATTGCTGATTTACATACTTCCGCGGTTTCGCTCGTCAAGGAAGCCTTGGAAAAAGCCAAAAAATACGCTAGTCACAACATCTTTATTTCACTTAATGAAGACGAAGCTTTGAAAAAAGCCGCTGAAATCGATCACAAAATCCAAAACGGTGAAAAGGTTGGTCGTCTCGCCGGTGTACCATATGCTTTGAAGGATAACTTCCTTAGTAAGCAGGGAAATACCACCGCCGCTTCGAAAATTCTCTCAAATCTCCATTCACCGATTGATTCCACCACTGTCGCCAAGCTCGAAGCTGAAGGTGCCATTATGATTGGTCGCACTAACCTCGATGCTTTTGCTCACGGTTCTTCCACGGAAAATTCTTACTTCGGTCCTACCCACAACGCTAAGGATTTTGAACGTGTCGCCGGTGGTTCCTCTGGTGGCTCCGCCGCTGCCGTTGCTCTTGATATTGTACCTTTTGCTACTGGTACCGATACTGGTGGTTCAATCCGCCAGCCAGCTTCCTTTAATGGTGTCTATGGTTTGAAGCCGACTTACGGCACGATTTCGCGTTATGGCGTAGTATCCATGGCTTCCAGTACCGATGTGATTGGTTTCTTTACTCAAAATCCAGAAGACTTGGATCTCCTGATGTCGATTACTAGTGGTCAAGATGAAAAAGATCTTACTTCCTTGCCGGATTATTACAATGAAACTACCGTCGAAACTGGTGAGAAGAAGCGTATTGGAGTGATTAAAGATTTTGATAACGAAAATGTGGCGCCAGAAATTCGCGAAGGTCTCAAATCTCAGATCGAAAAACTGAAATCCGAAGGTCACGAAATTGTCGAGCTTTCAATGCCGGTCTTGAAGTACGCTCTGGCGGTTTATTATGTCGTGGTGCCAGCCGAAGTGGCCTCTAATCTCTCGCGTTATGACGGTATTCGCTACGGCTATCGTAGTTTTGAGGCCCATAGTATCGAAGAAGTTTTTGGCCTTAGTCGCAACGATGGATTTATGCCAGAAAACAAGCGCCGTATCATGATTGGAAACTTCGTTCTAAGTAGTGGTTTTTATGACGCCTACTATCTCAAGGCTCAAAAGGTCCGCACTCTCATTATCAAGGCTTATGCAGAAGCTTTTGAAAAATGTGATTATATTCTCACGCCAGTTTCACCATCTCCAGCCTTCAAATTAGGTGAAAAAATCAATGATCCAGTCGCCATGTATCTTGAAGATGTGATGAGTGTACCTATTAACCTCGCAGGCTTACCAAGCCTAGCCATTCCAATCAATCGTGACAAGGATGAACTTCCTGTCGGCCTACAATTAATCGGCCCACGCCGCAGTGACAAAAACCTCTTGCAGTTTGCCAAGGAGAACTTCGCATGAATTCGCCCGTCTTTATTCTCTTAATCGCTGTACTAGCTGTGGGGATTTTGGTTTTTATTTCAATCTCTCAGCTCGGCAACCGTACCCATACTTTCGATAAGGAAGATTATCAGGCTAACTTCCTTAAGATTGAAAATAATCTCTCGCGTGATAATCCCTTGAGTTTTAACTATGCCCTCATTGAAGCTGATAAATTACTCGATAAGGCCATGATGGAGCTCGGTGCACCAGGTAAAACTATGGGCGACCGCCTCAAAGCTTCCGGCCACCGTTTCTCGGAACTCAATTCAGTTTGGTATGTCCACAAGAAACGCAATCAAATCGCTCACGAGCAAAATTTCCAGCTCGATTACAACCAAAGTCGTCGCGCCTTGGAGACTTATAAACAAGCATTAAAAGATTTAGGAGCTATCTAATGTCAGAAAATTCAGCTTACGAAATTACTATCGGTATTGAATGTCACGTTCAGCTCGCGACCAAGACTAAACTTTTTTCTGAAGTCGACAATGATGCTCGCGGTAAGGAGCCTAACTCTTGTGTTTCGCCAGTCGAATATGCTCTGCCGGGCATGTTGCCACGCTTGAATCAAGAAGCTGTACGTCTCGCTACTCGTGCAGGGCTCGCTCTTAATTCCAGCATCAATCTGATTTCGCGCTTCGATCGCAAACATTATTTTTATCCAGATTCTCCGAAGGGCTACCAGATCACCCAGATGTATCAGCCAATTATTGGCCCAGGCTTCGTAGAACTACCAAACGGTACTAAAATTCGCATTGAGCATGCTCACCTCGAAGGTGATGCCGGAAAACTCACGCATTTTGATACCTACAGCCTCGTCGACCTTAACCGTGCCGACACTCCGCTGATTGAAATTGTCTCTATGCCAGACATTCATTCGAAGGAGGATGCTCGTGATTATTGTAAGGAACTTTGGCGCATTCTAACTTTTGCTGGCGTCACTTACGGTGATCTTTATAATGGCAATATGCGTTTCGATGTGAATATTTCGCTCGCTAAAAAAGGTAGCACTGAGCTGGGTACGCGTGCTGAAATTAAGAACCTCAACTCTTTCCGTTCGGTTGAAATGGCGGTCGATTACGAATATCACAGGCAGAAAAAATTGCTCGATAATGGCGAAAAAATCGTTCAAGAAACTCGTGGTTGGAATGATAATACCGGCAAAACTACTTCACAGCGTAGTAAGGAAGAAGCCAATGATTATCGCTACATGCCAGAACCAGATATTCCACCAATTCATTTGACTGAAGAATATGTCGAAGCTGAACGCGCCAAATTAGTACGCTTGCCAGCCGATTATCGCGCCATGCTTCGTGTGGTAATTCCAGAAGAACAACTCGAAATCCTTCTTGATCATCAAAACCTCGTCGAAAGCCTAGCTGAGCTAAAGTCGGCCTACGATGCTGATGGTATTGAGAAGGAAATCACCAAGAATGCCATCCAGAAGATTTCTAATCTTTATACCTCGGTGCTTCTCGCGGAAGAAAATAGTAGTCTTTTGAACGACGAACTTCCGACCACCATGCAGCT
Organism: uncultured Candidatus Saccharibacteria bacterium; assembly: GCA_963543945.1. Lineage (GTDB taxonomy): Bacteria > Patescibacteriota > Saccharimonadia > Saccharimonadales > Saccharimonadaceae > Nanosyncoccus. Next base: position 22,644 of record CAUUCN010000009.1, on the reverse strand, counting down.
TCGCGAACTTGCTGAGATGATTAACAAGAACGAGCTTTCTTCCACTAGTGTCAAAGAAGTCTTCTTGCGCTTCTTCGACCCAAATATGCATCACAAGTCGGCTCGCGAAATCGCTAAGGAACTCAATCTGCTTCAAGAAAACGACCTTGGTGCCTTATCTGATATTGTCGATCAAGTCCTAACTGATCCAGCCTGCGCCCAGGCCGTCGCCGATTTTAAAGCTGGTAGTGAAAAAGTTATCGGCTTCCTCGTTGGACAAGTCATGAAAGCTTCCAAGGGTAAAGCTAATCCAGCCATCGCTCAGAAGCTTTTGCGCGAAAAGCTACAATAGTCTTTGAGCTTATGCTATAATAAGTAAAAGTTAAGACCACAAGAAAGAAAATATGAAGCTATATAGTAATGAGATTGTTTTTCGTGGTCATCCTGATAAAGTTTGTGACCAAATTAGTGACGCCCTTCTTGATGCCTTCCTCTCCGGTGATTCCAGTTCCCGTTGTGGTATCGAAGTGATGGGCGGTAAAGGCAGAATTTTTATCACCGGCGAAGTCACTTCCGCCGCTAAGGTCGATGTTGAGTCTGTGGTGATGCGAGTCTTAAAAGAGGTCGGTTACATTAATGGTGATAACGCAGAAAATCTTACGCCTTCTGGCGCGCTCGCGGATTTTGAAATCGTCAATAATCTCGGTGTCCAGAGTCAAGATATCGCTCTCGGTACCAATGATGAAGTAGGTGGTGCTGGCGACCAGGGAATGATGTTTGGTTTTGCCTGTGATGATAATGTCGAATATAAGCCGACTGCCATGGTGATTATGCAGGAATTTTCCAAATTCTATGACGAATTGCGCCAAAAAGATTCACACTTTCTCGCGGATGGCAAAACCCAGCTCACTGGTGAATACGACGAGAATATGCGCCTCACCAAGATTAAGGATTGGACTATCAGTTATCAAAATACCGAAACTGATCGCGCCGAAACCGACCGAATTCTCATCGACAAGGCTCGCGAAATCGCCGGAAAATATGGCGTGGAGGTCGAAAAGTTCCTTGTTAACCCAACTGGCAAATTCCTCATCGGTGGCTTCATGGGTGACGCTGGCCTCACCGGTCGTAAAATTGTAGTCGATAGTTATCAATCCTTTGCTCCAGTCGGTGGTGGCGCCTTCTCGGGTAAGGACCCATCCAAGGTAGACCGTTCTGCGGCCTATAAGGCCCGTGAAATTGCCGTGGATTATCTCAAGCGTTATAATTTACATTCCTGTGAAGTGCAACTTTCCTACGCCATTGGCATTGCCGAGCCACTCGCAATCTATATCAAGGGTGATGGCAAAAATATCACGCCAGAGCCAGAATTATATGCTGCCTGTACTCCGAAAAATATCATTAAAGATCTTGGTCTCCTACATAAAAAATACGAAGACACTGCCAAATTCGGTCACTTCTAAAAACCAAGAAAAGAACCTCGTATTAGGGGTTCTTTTTATTAAAAACTAGCATTAATGTATCTCGAATAGTTTTGATTACTATTCTACTGTGTCCTTAGGTCACATATATCTTGAATAAAACCATAAATGATATAGAATAGGGCTAGAAGCATAAGCACAAAATAAAAAGGAAAGGTAGTATGTCTAAAATCAAAACATTTTTTAAGAGGCCAGCGCGAAAGTGGCAGCGCATTTTTGGTTTCTTGCCGATTATTTCGCTTGGTGGCACAGCGTTCATTCTCGGCACCTTCGCCATCGCGCCAAATTTTATGAACTTCGCCCATGCAGAAGAAAAACCGGCCCTAAAGCCAAGTGATATCAAGCTAGCAATGAGTGTAGATGAAACTTTTCACAAGTTCAATGATGTCTATCTTACTTCGGATGGGGTGGAACATGAAGCTCAAAATAATACCACTTTTATACCGACAGTCGAGACTAATAATCCTGCCGGCTACAAAGTTTACTTCTCAGATGTTGATGAGGACACTAATATGCGCAGCGTTGATGCTACGGTGACCGACTCTATCCGCTCTGCCACTCCTTCCGATTTTGAAAACGGCCAGCCAAAAAATACTACTGACAATTACTGGTATTGTGGTATCTTAGAGGTTCTAGATACGGTTGCGGGAGAAGTAGTGAAAATAAATTCCACTAACAATGATTTGGCAATTCCTACCAGAAGTCACCCACGATTAATTGATGAAGTGAAATATGTAAAACCTAATGACAATAAAAATAACGGCGTCTACTGTGGTCTTTCGATTAATAAGCAATTAGCTCCATCTACCTATGTTGGCAAAATGATTTTCAGTACTTTAGCCAATACTAATAATTTGAAGCCTGCCACTTTGAAAGACGGCTATTCAGCTTTTCGTAGAATTCCGAATGATTATCATACGGGTAAAAGGGAATTTAAAAGCTTTAAATATGCTAAACCGACCCCACAGGATTATTCAAGTGAAATTATTGATGATCAGACTATTACTTCCAATATAAAACCGGATTACCTATTGGTTAATAATAGCCCTGATATTGTTCCTCCTGGTGAGCCGTTGCCAGCTTGTCCTCCCTACAATGTAATATGTTTTAATATGTATAATGCCACCGCTAATAATACTGATAATGAGGAGCCGGTTTTAATTTGGGTCTCAAGATCCGAAGATAGTGGTTTGCACTGGTGGTCTCCATCAGGGACCTTAAAACTTGGTGAAAATTGCTCCAATTTCTTCTCTACGGATAATGCTCCACGTTTCGACAACCTAGACCTTTCTGGGATTGATATTTCGAACTGCAAGAACATGGAATCTATGTTTGAGCGCACCGATGAAGGATTTAATAAAATCGATTTCGGTAATAATCAATTTTCTCCTGAGATATCTAATACCAAGAATATGTTTAAGGGTAATTCTAATCTGGAAGAGATTAAGACTAGTCATGACCTTGACTTGACTTACGTACCTGAAAGTAGTGGCATGTTCGATGGGGATACACAACTAGTAGGTTCATATTATAATAACGGTTGCGTCTTTACCGAATATAACACTTTGAAAACTGACGGCTCTATGGCTAAAACCGTAATCGGCTACTTCCATCGTACCTATGGCGACGATCGTGAATGTGTAAAGATTAAGCCTGGACGACCATCAGTTGGTCCATAGTCTTTAGTAAAAATCCCAAAGAGAGCCCAGTGCTCTCTTTTTTTCTTCTTGAAATTATGGTAAAATATCCTGAAAGTCTAAAAAACTATTAATTAATAAGGAAATTCATGGCAGAAGCTACACATGATTTATCAAAATTGCGCAATATTGGTATTATTGCACATATTGATGCAGGCAAGACCACGACTTCAGAGGCTATCCTCTACCGTACTGGCTTGAAGCACAAAATCGACCTCGTCAAGGGTGACACCGGTGGTGCTACTACTGACTGGATGGAACAGGAAAAGGAACGTGGTATTACCATTACTTCCGCAGCTGTTACCGCCACTTGGAAAGGTCACAAAATTAACATTATCGATACCCCAGGCCACATCGACTTTACTGCCGAAGTAGAACGTTCTCTTCGCGTGCTCGATGGTGCCGTCACCGTTTTCGATGGTAAGATGGGTGTCGAAGCTCAATCTGAAACTGTTTGGCGCCAAGCTACCAAGTACGGTGTGCCACGTCTTTGTTTCATTAACAAGATTAACCAAATCGGTGGTGACTTCTACAAGTCTCTCGATTCTATTCACAAGCGTCTCTCGAAGAATGCTTTCGCTATTCACCTTCCAATTGGTTTCGAAAAAGATATCTGTGGTGTCGTCGACCTTATTGATATGAAGGCCTACACCTACAAGGAATATGCCGACCACTCTTTGACCGTTGGCGAAATTCCTGCTGATATGCTTGACAAGGCTAAGAAAGCTCGTGCTCTTCTCGTGGAAGAAGCTGTAGCTGCTGATGAAGACTTGATGAATAAGTACTTCGCCGAAGGTGAAGAAGCTATCACCGAAGCTGAACTCAAGGCTGCTCTTCGTAAGCGTGTGCTTGACGGTGACTTCTTCCTCGTGACCGGTGGTGATGGTCGTGGTGTGATCGTCGAAAAAGTTCTCGACCTCTGTGTTGACTATCTCCCTTCACCTCTTGACCGTGATCTTGGTCAAACTGTTGGTACCGATCCAAAGACTGGCGATAAGGTTATTCGTAAGGCTTCTGTCACTGAACCTCTCACCGCTCTTGCTTTCAAGATTGCTTCTGACCCATTCGTCGGCAAGCTTGTCTTCGTGCGTGTTTACTCTGGTGTTTTGAAGTCCGGCTCTTATATCTTGAATGCTACTACCGGTAATAAGGAACGTGTCGGTCGTCTCGTCCGTATGTTCGCTGATAAGCGTGAAGAAATCTCTGAAGTTGCCGCTGGTGATATCGCCGCTATCGTCGGTCTCAAGGAAACCACCACTGGTACCACTCTTTGTGATCCAGCCCACCCAATTCACCTTGAATCTATCGAATTCCCAGAACCACCTGTTTCTATCGCGGTTGAGCCTAAGACTAAGGCCGACCAAGAAAAAATGGGTCTCGGTCTTGCTAAGCTCGCCGAAGAAGATCCAACCTTCCGTGTCCACACTGATGAAGAAACCGGTCAAACCATCATTTCTGGTATGGGTGAGCTTCACCTCGAAATCATTATCGACCGCTTGAAGCGTGAACATAACGTGGAAGCTAATACTGGTGCTCCTCAGGTTGCCTACCGTGAAACTATTCGTGGTACTGCCGAAGCTCAAGGTAAGCACATTAAGCAATCCGGTGGTCGTGGTCAATACGGTGACGTTTGGATTAAGTTTGAGCCAAATGAACCAGGTAAGGGCTTCGAATTCATCGATATGATTAAGGGTGGTGTGGTGCCTCAAGAATACCGCAAGCCAGTCCAACAAGGTGTGGAAGAAACCCTTAATGGTGGTGTGATTGCTGGTTACCCAGTGGTTGATATTAAGGCTACCCTCTATGATGGTTCTTACCACGATGTCGATTCTTCCGAGCTTGCCTTCAAGCTCGCTGGTAGCTTGGCTACTCGTGAAGGTATCAAGAAAGCCAAACCAGTGCTTCTTGAGCCATTTATGAAACTTGAAGTTACTACTCCAGAAGAATTCATGGGTGATGTGATTGGCGATATTAACTCTCGCCGTGGCCGTATCGACGCTATGGAAGATATCCAAGGTGGCGCCAAGCTTATTACTGCTTTCGCTCCACTGGCTAACCTCTTCGGTTACACTTCGGATCTCCGCTCGATGAGCCAAGGTCGTGCTGCTTCTTCTATGGAGCTCGCACAATACGAGGAAGTACCACCTAACGTTGCTCAAGAAATCATTGAGAAGCGCAACACTTCTAAGTAAGTAATCTCTTGAAAATAACCTCTCCGGAGGTTATTTTTTTATTTAAAATTTTATTTGCGGTATCTGACAACTTGAAAAAATAGTGAGAATATTGTAGAATAATAAAGATACTTTTTATGCCAGATGGCTGTGTTGTATATTAATAAGGAGGTGGAAACTATGAAAGAAATTGAACCTAGCAAAACGTAAAGCAACTAAAACTACACTGAAACCTGGAGGTAAATTATGACTTCGAATGAATATAGTGCTATAGAAGGAATAGCCTTTTGTTCTGTTGCTCTTTTCTTTGTTGGAGTTTTTACATTTTTGTCTATGCTTTTTGGCTCTAGAAATCACAATGTGGCTACTAGAAATAACAAAGAACAGTCAATTCAAAGTGAAGCTAATCATGTGTATTCAAATTCTACCGGCGAAGGATATCGAGACTCAGCTACGCCAGAAACAAAAAGTTTGAATTCAAGCATAGCTGAAACGCAAAGTCCGGAATCAAATGTGTCTGAGACTAAAAATTCAGATTTAAATACATCTGAAACAAGAGAGCCAGAATCGTACGGCAACCCTAATACGAACCAAGAGATAGTCATTTATTTTTCTGGAGGTAAACTACGGATTTGTAGGACAGGAGTAGTCGTCTTCAGTCTATCTATGCGTGGTTTGTATCTAATTCAGAAGGTCTTCTATCATTTTGGAGGTAAAATATGAATTCAAAAAGAAATGATGTTTCAGATGAAGAGTGTTTAACTACGGTTGTTTATTTTGCATCTGGTATTGCACTATTTATTCTATTCTGTATGAGTAGCTTACAATTAAACAGGAATAGATATTCTGAACAATCAATTCAGAGTGAAAAAGATCCGGTTATTAGAGAACAAAAAGAGTTAGACAGAAAGAAATCGGAGATCCTGAACCTAATTATTAGATTAAGTATGGCATCTATTGATCCCCCATATCTTTCCATTTTTCAAGTTTAAACCTATGATTAAAATGCTCAGCATAGTGAGTATTTTTCTACATCAAAAAGCCCCGCATTTCTGCGAGGCTCTTTTTTGGAGATTAATTTCGTCTTACGACGACATTTGCATCGATATCCTTAAACAAATCATCGCGGTTAAGATTAGACTCATGTCCAACCAGAGCATTAGTGCGCTCCACTACTCGCTTGATTAAATTCACCGAATCCTCACGCACATAATACAATGCACGATAACGATCATTCGAGAAGTCATGACTCGGGCTACTCTCAACGAAATGTTTTAGTTGCATCTCTGCATAGAAGCTTGAAAGTTCTGGCGAAAGTAACAGGACATTACTATCCTTAGAAAGATCAAGTCCCCCTAGATAATCCAGATTCACCAGGTTCATCTTGTGCATCACGTGATAGAAATCTTCTGGTCTTGCATCGGTTCTTCCGTAGCCAGAATTCGGAAAAAGCCGGTCATCCTTTACGTAATAAACTTCAATACCATTGATGCCGACACCATAGAATACTCCACTAATGTGTCGAAGAGAATCGATACGGTATGGTACTAGGCGTTTTTCAAAATCCGCCATGCTGCCAAGATTTCCCACCTGCTGGCTCTCTACTGAATATTTGGCATCAAATCTAATCATCAGCTTCGGGTTAGCCTCGCTAATAAAGGTATAGATATCCTCCGCCGGGAAGCTGTCTGCCAGTCGAAGATTGAAGCCGTTATCTCTCATATAGCCAACCAAATCAAACTCGTTAAACCTGATATAGGTCTTCGGGTCATTCTTCTGGTGGGTCGGGAGTGGCTCAGAGGCTTCTTGTTTGATACGCCTCAGCATGTACTCCGCTGTGAAAGAAATAGTATCCGGTTCATCTGGTTCAATCGGCTCCATCGGATCGAGCTTCGTAGTATGAAATTCATCTACTAAATTCTGCACCAGGAACTGCGTATAATTAATTCCGTCAGCTCCGGTAAAGTTTGGTGTGCGACCATTCAGATATGGATCTAGGAACCCAGCATCGGTACCGTCCTTGATGTAAGTCGGGATATTCCGATAGTGGTAATAGCTATTCTCCCCGGCATCCGTATTTACTTCGAGCACCGAATTTCCTCTAATACTCTGATTTAAATGCCTCGGGAAGAGAATTACGTTGCTTGGCACCATAAAATCTGAGATGTAACTGCCAGATTGCGACACAAGCCGATCTCTCAGGTCTTCCACTTCTCTGATATTAAATTCAGAAACCATCTGGAATGTGCCTGGGTGCGACCTACTTGGATCGGGATCTTTTAGCGGTGCTAATCCATAATCATTTCTGGCTGCTCGTCTAGCTTCTAATACGTCAGGCGTGGCATCCCTAATCGGTCCGGCTACTTCGCCGCCACCAAATTCGGAAGCATCCACTGCTGCCGTCAGTTGAGCATCCATCTCGTATGGATCATCGGTTTCTTCTTCATGCTTCACTTCCGCCTTCGCGGTAGTTTCTACTTCGGAAGTCTCCGGAACTACGGTTTTACTCTGGGCGTTGCAAGCAACTAAGCCGAGAGCGAGTGACAAAAACAGGAATTGTCTCTTCATCATGCACCTCCATTTTAACGTGCGTAGGGTAAAAGTAGCCTAAAAGTTAGCTATATTCTACAATTTTTTCACAAAAAAGTCAATTTTAACATAATTGGATTAATTACTGGCAAAAAGCTGCAAAATATGGTAGAATATGCAAGTTAGTTTTTCAAAAAAATGGAAAAATCAGTAAGTTCTTTAGAAAAAACGAAGGGGGAAAATTGTATGTTTGCAATACTAGTAACGTTGTCGTGCTTTTTGGCTGGTCTATTTTGTCTGGTCTTGAATTATTTTCGCATTATCCTGATTCTACAGATTGATATTTTTATCTGTGGTTGGATTGTGCTGACCTTACTTCCAGCACTAATATTTATCATCTATCATCAACGTAAGAAACTTCTAGCGGAAAGAATTGCTAGAATCGATGAAGAAATGGACCAGGGTTGCTATCATTTTCAGTTTGATAGAAGCCCCAAGAACAGAATCCCTAAAATCGCAGACGACGAAGTTGATTTTGATGATTATGGCTGTGGCTGTGAGTGGGATCGTGAACGCCATGATTTGGTCAAAGTCGTACCAGAAGATTAAAACTGCAAATTTAAATTAAAAATCACACCAGCCCATCTGGGCTAATTCTACTACAACATCGAAAAACTAACTGTCAAGGCGTCAATTTGGCGCCTTTTTTCTGGATTTCTCTCTTTACTTATTCTTTAAAATCTATTAATATATAGATATATCTAGCTTCTTGGCTGGTTAATATTAGTGCCAAGGAGAATAATATTAAAGGAGAATAATAAAGAATGGCAAATTTCGACCGTTCCAAGCCACACATTAACGTTGGTACTATGGGTCACGTTGACCACGGTAAGACTACTCTTACTGCTGCTATTACCACCGTACTTGCGAAGCGCCTCCCATCTGAAGTTAACAAATCAGTTGCTTACGATCAGATTGACAACGCTCCAGAAGAAAAAGCTCGTGGTATTACCATTGCTACCTCTCACCAAGAGTACGAATCAGAAAAGCGTCACTACGCTCACGTAGATATGCCAGGCCACGCCGACTACATCAAGAACATGATTACCGGTGCTGCTCAAATCGATGGTGCTATCCTCGTAGTTGCTGCTAACGATGGTCCACTTCCACAAACTCGTGAGCACGTACTTCTCGCTCACCAGGTGAACGTACCAAAAATCATCGTCTTCCTCAACAAGATGGATCTTGCTGACCCAGAACTCGTTGAGCTCGTTGAAATGGATGTCCGTGAACTTTTGAACAAGTACGGCTTCGACGGTGACAACGCTCCAATCATCAAGGGTTCTGCTCTTAAGGCTCTTGAAGGCGACACCGAAATGGAAGACCGCATCATGGATCTCGTCCACGCTATGGATGACTACTTTGATATTCCTGAACACGATCTTGACAAACCATTCTTGATGCCAATCGAAGATGTCTTCTCCATCAAGGGTCGTGGTACCGTCGCTACTGGTCGTATCGAACAAGGCGTTGTTAAATTGAACGACGAAGTTGAAATCGTTGGTTTGAAGCCAACCCAAAAGTCTGTCGTTACCGGTATCGAGGCTTTCCACAAGACTCTTAACGAAGGTGAAGCTGGTGATAACGCAGGTCTCTTGCTCCGTGGTATCGAACGTGAACAAATCGAACGTGGTCAGGTTATTGCTAAGCCAGGTTCTATCACCCCACACACCGAATTCGAAGCTCAGGTTTACATCTTGAAGAAAGAAGAAGGCGGCCGCCACACTCCATTCTCAAAGGGTTACAAGCCACAATTCTACTTCCGTACTACCGATGTTACTGGTGAAGTCGAACTTCCAGCTGACAAAGAAATCGTCATGCCAGGTGACACTGTTACCTTCCAGGTCAAGCTTCTTTCAGCTATCGCTATGAACAACAACGACCGTTTCGCTATCCGCGAAGGTGGCCGTACTGTCGGTTCTGGTGTTGTTACTAAGATTATCAAATAATCTATAACAGCCTAAATACCTCTCCTTCGGGAGAGGTATTTTTTTTGTCTTGACGAACCTCTGTTTTTATCGTAAAATAAATCTACTATTATTAATTGAATTCTAAAAACTCATTGACGCATCAAGCATCTGAAGTTATAGAATTAGAAGGAAAACATGGCAGACGCAAAAAACGAAGGCTTGAAGATCCGTATTCGTCTTAAAGCCTACGACCATCGTGTTATCGACCAAAGCGCTAAGCAAATCGTCGATACCGCTATTCGTACTGGTGCCGCCGTTTCTGGCCCAGTCCCACTACCAACTAAGCGCAGTACTTTTACTGTGGTGAAATCACCTCACGTTTACAAGACCGGTGGTGAAGCTTTCGAAATGAAGATTCACAAGCGTCTTATCGACATCACCAACGCTACCCCAAAGACCATTGATGCACTTCAAAACTTGTCTTTGCCAGCTGGCGTCGACGCCGAAATCAAAATGTAATAAAAACTTTAAAAACCTAGCATTAGCTAGGTTTTTTGATGTCTCTTTTTATTCCGTTTGTGCTAAAATTAAGTAAATGCATACTGAAAGGGAAGAGGGAAACGTCACCCCACTTATCGGCCACTTTTTAGGTGGGATTTTATCTGTAATTATCACCATTTTTTTGAGTAGTTTGGCTTATTCCGTTCCAGTAAGTGCCTTATTTAACCCAAGCTTAGCTGTGTCAGTCGAGCAAAATTCCGCTGTGGATGGGAAATTTCCGTTAAATTCCAGTGGTCAACTTAACGAATATATTAGTACTCTGAAAGTCGATTCTAATTTAAAGGCGGGTTATCTTGTTAATATGAGTACCGAGACAAGTAATAACGCATTAATAAATACCTCTTCTGGCCTTCAAATACCTTCCATCACTTCAGCCACTACCCCAGCGGCTTTTTCGACTAACTCTTGGGGTTATAAGCTTGCCACAGATAATCAATATCGACCTATACCTACCTCCGTTCAACCAGAAACGATTGTAAGTACCACTGGCCGCATTCGAGAAGAGCAAAGCCATCAGGTCAATCTTGGTGTTTTTGCTGATGACACGTTATTGTCTGGTAATTATACGAACAAAATTATTTTCTCGGTCATCGCAAATCCTTACGATAAAAGTGCGGTTTTAATGCCTGGTCCAGATTTCTTTAACTTGTTTGACGAACATAGTGAATTGGGCGGCAAATCACACCAACATTTTAAGGAGGCGAGTGCTTTACCGGCTTCTTCATTTCCGACTTTTAATATTGAGGATGAAGATTCAGATTTTGAAATTAAGGCTTGGTATGACGAAGCTGATAACGGCACACTTTACTTCTATACTACTGCTGATAAAATTTATCTTAACCCAAATAGTAGTCAGCTCTTTAAAGATGCTTCAAGTATGATTGACCTGGAGATGGCGAAATTTGATACAAGCTTGGTCACGGACATGAGCGATATGTTTAATAGCGCCTCCTCTGTAGAGGCCATAGATTTGTCTAATTTTAATACTAAAAATGTGACCAATATGCGAGGTATGTTTATGTATTCTGGTACCTTCACTGAGCTAAATCTATCTGGTTTTGACACCTCTTCCGTGACTGATATGTCAGGTATGTTCAACGGCTGCTACAGTCTTACTTCGGTAGATACTTCTAATTTTAATACCTCTCGGGTTGAAAATATGAGCGGAATGTTTGGCGACATGAGTTCGTTAACAGGGCTAAATATCAGTAATTTCGACACCTCTTCCGTGACCGATATGTCGGGTATGTTCAGTAATCTATCTGGGCTTACCGAACTAGATGTTTCTCATTTTGATACCAGTAAGGTGATTGATATGCACGACATGTTTAGTGGGTTAGGTGAAGTAACCGAGCTTAATCTCTCGAATTTTGATACTCGTAATGTCGAAAATATGTCCGGTCTGTTTAGCGGTATGTATAAAATTACTGAGTTTGATTTAAATCATTTTGATACTAGTAAGGTTAAGAACATGTCTGGTATGTTCCAGGGCGTCAGTGAAGTCACTAGTCTCGACCTTTCGAATTTCGACACCTCTTCCGTGACCGATATGTCAGGTATGTTTTCAGGGATGACAAATTTATCCTCTCTTAATACTACCGGGTTTGATACTAGTCGCGTAACTAATATGACCGATTTATTTTCTTCAGCTACATCGCTAACCAGTATCGATATTTCCCATTTTAATACGAGTAATGTCGAAAATATGAGCGGAATGTTTAGCGATGCCGCTGGTCTCACTCAGATAAATTTTGGTAGCAATTTTAATACCGAAAAAGTCAAAACTATGAGTAGAATGTTTAGAAATGCCACTAGTCTTGAACAGATAAATCTAAGTCTCTTTAATGCTCAGAATGTTACTGATATGAATTCGATGTTTGATAATGCTACCAGTCTTACCGAACTAGATGTATCTAGGTTTGACACGCGAAACGTTGATAATATGGAACGAATGTTTGCTGGGCTTCAGCTTACCGACTTAAATCTAGCTGCGATGAATACAGCAAAAGTTACCAATATGAAGGAAATGTTTAGTGGTGTGAATCAGCTTGCGCACCTAGATCTTTCCTCTTTTGAGACTAATAATCTCAAGGAAATGTCGGCTATGTTCCAGGACATGACGGCGCTCGAGGAGCTAGATATTTTGAATTTTAACACCAGCCAGGTCACTAATATGAAGAATCTTTTTAAGGATGTCGCGAAGGTTGCCAAACTCGACCTCGCTAACTTTAATAGTCGAAAGGCTACCGATATGACCAGTATGTTTGATGGTATGGAGGCACTTTCTGATCTAAAATTGGGTCCAGATTTTAGCTTTGAGATGGCTAATAATTTGAACTACATCTTCCATAATACTTATGGCCTAACCTCAATTGATTTGGGACATATAAATGTCGATAAGACCTATAGCCTTGCTGGTATGTTTGCTATCGATGACCCGTCTCGTGATCAATTGGAAAAGATTTATCTGGCTAACGAATTTAGATTTACTAGTCACATATATTGGCAATATCATTTTGATACCAAGCCCGATGGCACTCCTGGTAATGGTATCGCCGATGTCTTTAAAAATCGCGTGAAACTTCGAGGTGGGCAAGGCTCTCACCTGGAAAATCCTTCGATGGCCACCAGGGATTGGTTCCGTTTCGATAATCCACCGACGGCGCCAGGTTACTTCACACAAAAATAATATTAAACAATAAATTATATTTAAAAGCTAATAGTATATTAGGGGTTTTGTTTTGAGTTACAATTCCTTTTATGTTAAAATCATTGTGCATGACGAGCGATAATAATCAAAAACTGCGAATCACCCGTTCATGGCTGAAAAGTCTCGCCGGCTTTTTTATCCTTACGGCCTCAATTTTTAGCTTGAACTTGATTTTTGCTACTCAAACTTACGCTCTCTTTACGCCGTCTTTGTCTGCGGCTCTTAATCAGTCATCAGCGGTATTTCACGGAAATGATGCTCATCCAGCTGGTCAGAAGCTCCAGGAAGCGACCACTAAGTTAACCATCAATTCTAACGATAAAAGTGGCTACCGCATCATTGTTAGTACTGATTCGAATAACACTTCACTTATAAGTCCGAATCCTACTGTTACCGATAAGATTAATTCGATTCCTCATGCCGATACTTTAAGTAATTTTCCTGCTCGAACCTGGGGTTATAAGATTGATGACGAGACTAATTTTCACCCGATTGGTTCAGTCGCCAGTCCGACCAATCTTTTTAGCTCTGAAGAAAAAACTGATGGCAATGAAGTTAAGAATATTACTATTGGTATGAATCTGGGTACCGATCTTTTGAGCGGTAGTTATAAAAACACGCTCATGATTTCAGTTATTTCGAATAATAATGCCGGTGCCAATGCTACGCTCACAAGAGGGCCAGATTTAAACCAGAAAATTGCTCGTAGTGCAATGCTTGCTGGTACTAATTTGCATGCTATTAAGGGGTTCAAACGAAGTCCGACCGCGCCGACGGCCGCCATGAAGACTATTAATATCGAAGATTCTGATGAATCTAGTTATGAAATTTTAGCTTGGTTCGATCCAGCAGATAAAACAGTTTACTACTATTGCGAGAATGATCGTGTCTATATGAACGACGACTCACGTCAGATTTTTAATAACATCCTTAATATTACCGATATTGATTTGTCTGGACTCGATACACGTTACGTGAAGGATATGTCTTTTATGTTTAATAACGCCAGAAGTGTGGTAAACCTAGATCTTTCTACCTTTAAAACTTCCCGTGTCACTGCGATGACTAACATGTTTGCCTATATGGGATCCCTGAAAAATCTCAATATTTCTAGCTTCAAAACTAAAAACGTTAAAAGCTTTTCTCGTATGTTTATGGGCGATTCTTCTTTGCAAAATCTTAACCTCTCGAATTTCGATACCTCGAACGTTACAGATATGAGTAATATGTTTAGTGGCGCAAGTAATATTACGTCATTAGATTTAGGGAATTTTAATACTGCCAATGTTGTTAATATGCAGGAAATGTTTAAGGACTGCGGTAATCTTACTAGCCTGAATGTCTCGAGTTTTGATACGTCTAAGGTTACTAATATGCAAACCATGTTTGGTGGCGCTACTAAGCTCACTAGTCTCGATATTCGTAATTTTGATACCTCTAAGGTTACCAATATGCTCTCCATGTTTGGTAATCTCCGCTCGTTGACCGATTTAAAAATCAGTGACAAATTTAAGACCGCAAACGTCACCAATATGGCCAGCATGTTTGCAAATTGTATCCTTCTGGATGAACTTGATCTCTCGAATTTTGATACCAGAAAAGTAATTAGTACAAGTGCTATGTTTTCAGGTATGAGTAAGGTAAAAAGGATTATTTTAAGTCCTAATTTCCAGACTAGTAATGTCATTAATATGAATAGTATGTTTAATAATTGTAATCTATTGCAGGAAATTGATCTTTCGAGTTTTGATACTAGAAAAGTTACCGATTTTACTAATATGTTTAATTCCTGCTCGAACCTCACTTCACTTGATGTCTCGACTTTTAATACCAGTGAAAGTATTAGTATGGCTGGTATGTTTAGTGGCATGCTGAATCTTACTAGTCTTGAGCTTGGACACAATTTTAATACTTCTAAGGCAAACAGTTTGTATAATATGTTCTTCAATGATCGTAAATTGGTCAGTCTGGATCTTTCGCAGTTTGATACCAGGAATGTCACAAATATGGCATCCATGTTTAGCTATATGTTTGAGTTAAAAAATCTCAACATTTCGTCCTTCGATACCAGCAAAGTAGAATCCATGTATCGTATGTTTTATAGTACTAGTAAGCTCGAAAATCTTGACTTCAGTCATCTTGACACTAGTAAGGTTCATAATATGCAAGATATTTTTTCCGGTATGGCGGCTTTATCCTCAATAAATCTTGGTGGACGTTTTTCTACGGCTAGTGTGACAGATATGCGTGGCATGTTTACAGATACGAATAGTCTTACTGAACTTGATTTAAGTAATTTTAATACTGCGAAGGTGAATAAATTTAGCAACATGTTTGCTTCCTCGCGCCCGCTCGAAACTAAATTGGAAAAAATTTACGTCAGTCAAGATTTTAACATTTCTGCTGGTACTGAATTTGATAATGTCTTTCGAAATCAGCTTAAACTACGTGGTGGCAATGGTTCCTTCCTCGTAAATCCTACTTCTGCCGACAAAACTTGGCTCCGTATCGACCGCCCAGGCGCCAAGGGTTACTTCACTCAGAAACCATAAGCGTTTAAAATCATCGAAAATGACAATTTTAAACGGTTTTGCTATAATAGAGTTATGATTAGTAACTCTCTTCGGCAAAAACTCGATTTTCTGATTGAACGATACCGTGATTTGGTGCCAAACTATGCTTCCGGAATTAGGGAACTAAGTCTCGTGGAACTTCCGGAGATGGTGTATAATTCCAATGCCATTGAAAACTCCACTCTTACCCTCGAGGATACGGAAGATATTCTGATTCGACATCAAATTCGTACCGACCATCAGATCCGTGAGATTTTTGAGGCCACCAATCTCGCGAAAGCCATGGAGCTACTCCTAGATAATCCGGAAACCGAAATTTCTGTTTCACTGATTCTTCAGCTTCATCGTATTTTAATGCAGAATATTCGAGATGATGCTGCCGGCCGATTTCGCACCAACAAGGAGTGGGTGCGCGTGGGGAATCATATCGGTGCGAATCCGCAATTTGTTCACGGTTTTATGTCGGATTTAGTTGAAAAATATAACGCGTCAGACGATCAATATTTTCTCGACAAAATCGTCTATTTTCATGCTGAATTTGAAAATATTCATCCGTTTATCGATGGCAATGGTCGTATTGGTCGACTCCTGATTAATGAACAGTTAGATTTGCTCGACTTGCCTCCTATTCTGATTCCTAATAAATCCAAAAATGAAGAATATTATCCAGCTCTAGAAGAATATTCAAAACTCAACAAACTCGATCAATTATCAGAATTTTTTGCTAAACTTCTCATCGAGGCTCTTTACCGTCGAATCACGCGTTTAACTGCGCCGAAAATTATCTCCGTTTCCGACTGGGCTAAGCAAAACCAAATGAGTGTTCAATCCGCCACTAATAAGGCGATTCGTGGTACTATTCCAGCCTTTCGCCTGCGTGGGCATTGGATGATTGACGCTGACTTTCAAGCTGAAAAATATGAAGAATAATGATTAATGAAAATTTCAAGTCTTCTCTTTTATTACACTTATGCTAAACTTAATTAAAAGGAGAGAAGGTTTCATGTTGTTTTTCACTAAAAATAAACACATTCTAAAATGCGTTATTTTATTGTTTATGATGAGTTTATCTAGTCTTGTTTTTAATACCAATAATACTCACGCTAGCGAACTGTCTGCCTTTTTTCTCTGGAATGATAATCTTAGTGTGGATGGTAAAGATATTCTAGATTCCGATTCGAAATCAATACAGATGTTAGCTCAATTATACGTTCAGGGCGCAGATGACAGTGGTTTCACGGTCTCAATTCATGCAAAAAACGACACCACTTCGCTTATTAATGAAGAAAAATTCGTTAATGATGAGATTAAATCTATCCATGAAAATCTAACCCTCGATAATTTTGCGGATAATAACTGGGGGTTCAGCACTGACGGTGAGAACTATCAACCAATTCCAGATAAAGATCATCCAAAACTTATTGCAAACCAAGATAGTAGAATGGTAAAAACCTACTATGCAATTAAGTTAAATGAGAATATTAAACCTGCTAATTATAAAAACACCATTGTATATTCTGTAGTATCTAATCAAGTAGCCAATCTTCCGAAAGGTATTGAATTTAATAAGGCTATCAAGGAAATCGCTGGTGGCGAGGAAAATGTAGTTCATATTAAGTCTTCTAATACTATACCGGAAGGCGCAAATGTGAAAAATATTGCAGCTAATGCCGATGTAAAGGGTGAATTTAAAATTTGGTATGAACCGTCAGAGAAGACTGTTTATTACTGGACTTCTACAAAATATGCCTATTTAAATGAAAACAGTGAAAAAATGTTCGATGGTTTTTCTAATTTAGAATCGATCGACACCACTCAGCTTAATGCCTCTTTTGCCACCACTACCGCTAATATGTTTTCGAAAAATCCAAAACTCAAAACCTTAAATTTCGGAAAATATATATTTAATACGGAAAAAGTCACTGATATGCATGAGATGTTTGCTGATACTGGGCTAGAAGAAATTCCAGTTAATAATTACGTTGGGCCAAGTTTTTTTGACACAAAAAACGTAGTTAATATGTCTGGTATGTTCGCAAGAACTAGACAATTAAAGGATATTCGTTTTGCAGAATTTATCGACTTAAGAAATGCAGAAGATTTGAGCTATATGTTTTATGGCTTAAATGGTAGCAAGTCCTACTATATAGGAACCGCCTTTGGTAGTAAAACCAAAAAAGTAAAAAAGCTCGATTATATATTTGCTATCGATCAGGAAAATAAAGTTAAACAAATAGATGTAGAATATTGGGGAAATTTAGATGAGCGCATATGGGATACTAGCAGTGTAGAAAGTTACGAGGGTATGTTTGCGGGACGAACAAATTATGGGGGTTGTGGCGATGAGACGAGAAATAGCGTTCCAGTATCAGACTTGGCATGGTTGAGACCGGAAGAATATTACCATAGGGGATACTTTTGTGCATTTGATCATTTGTAGTCACAAATACCATTTTCCAAATTTTTCAAGACTTTTCTTCCATTCTAGTTATGCTAAACTAAATGTAGTATAAAACGAAATTAGGGAAAATATTGTGAATCATAAATTTTTGAAGCTTAGTACAGGCCTGGCTTTGACTCTTGTCATGACGGCTGTGCTTAATACAAAAAACACTTCTGCTCTCTATCAGTCCAGTCTTTCGGCCTATGTTGATAACGTCAAAACAGAGGTCGATGGCGATCTTCTGCTCGATAATCCTACAGTCAAAAGGGAAATGAATCTAAATATTGGCGTTAGTGCCAAAAATAAATCCGGCTACAAGGTAGTGGTTAATTCCAAAACCGATAATACTGCATTAAACAATTCTGACCCAGCCAAACCAGACAAGATTGAATCAATCACAAGTGACAAGGCGTTAAGCAATTTTACCGCCAATACCTGGGGCTATAAATTATCTGCCGCTACCAACTACAGTCCAATTCCAAGTCTTAGCCATCCAGCCACCGTAGCGAATAGTACCGAAAAAGAAGTCACAAATCAAAAAACCATCCTTAATCTCGGCGTTAATCTTGGTGATGATTTGCGTCCAGGCGACTATATCAATCAGCTGGTAGTTTCCGTCGTGGCAAACACTTATCAAAAAGAAGCTATCATGGATAAGGGTGAGGCCTTCAATAAAGCTATTACTTATCTTGGCAAGCGCAGCTCCTCGAACTTCTTTGGTCATGGCCAAGAAATGATTGAACATTTCCGTCGTAGTGCCACCGCACCAACTGTAGGTGATAAGCCTATCGAAGTCCAAGATAATGCAAATTCCGATTATGTTATCAAAGCTTGGTATAGGGAGGCCGATAAAACCGTCTATTATTATGCCGAAACCGAGAAGATTTTCCTCGCCCCAGATTCTTCGAATATGTTTAAAAACTTCACTCATGTCCTAGATTTAGATTTAGCTAAATTTGATACCCGCAATGTCGTAAATATGGCCAGTATGTTTGAGTCAGCTGAAAAAGTTCAGAATCTAAATCTCGCAAATTTTGACACCGCTAATGTCACTAATATGCGCAATATGTTCTCTGGTGTGACCGAACTTACCTCGCTCGATCTTTCGAATTTTAATACTAAGAAGGTCACTGACGCCTCGAATCTCTTTAATGATCTTCGTGCCGCTACCGAAATTAAGCTAGGAACTAACTTCACTCTAGAAAACGCCACTACCCTCGCTGGTATGTTCGCTAATATTTGTAAGATTACTAGTCTCGATCTTTCGATGTTAAATACCACCAATGTGCGAAATTTCGATAATCTCTTTAATATTGCTGGCGCTGGGGCCACTGGTGTTACCGGCACCACCACAGCCGCTTGTCCAGCTGGTGACGCCTTAACCACGATTTATGCTACCGCTAATTTTGTCGTCGACGCTTCCGCGCAAGCGACAAATCTCTTTAATGGTCGTACTAATTTGCGTGGTGGTAATGGTTCTCATGAAACCGATCCAGCTACCGCTGACAAGACCTGGCTACGTATCGATGCCGCCGGCGCTCCAGGCTACTTTACTGCTAAGCCATAATTTATAAAACGTCACTCATAATACTCACAACCAAATCGGAAAATATAAACCTAAAAGCAAAAATTACAATTACAATAACTTAAAAAATCCAAATCTTGCATTTGGATTTTTATTTTGCTTATGCTAAAATAGAACACGACAAATCACACGGTCATATAAAAACTATGAATAATCTCTCTCATCTATCTAAAATATTTTTGTGGGCTAAAAAGGCTTTAATTTTATTATTCTTCATCTTGTCCAATATTATTTTAAATAGCCTATTTAACCCATCAAATACTTTTGCCGCCCCTACTCCGACCCTCTCTGCGGCTATTAGTAACACCAATGTAGTTATCAACGGGAATCAAGTGATTAATTCCGTGAGTAAAACCACTGAATTTCCACTCCGCCTCACAGTAAACACTAATAACCGTACCGGCTATACAGCCACCGTGAGTTCTGAGTCAAATAATACCGCTTTAATAAATAATAGCTCCGTACTACTCGCAAAAATTGATTCAATTTCTACTCCTAGCTCTCTCGCTAATCTGCCAAATAATACCTGGGGCTACCGTCTAGCTTCCGCACCGAATTATAATCCTATTCCAGCCCTCGCTGCACCAGCTAGTTTCCTCCAAACCACCGAAGCCACTAACGGTGTTAGCGTTACGGATCTAAATATTGGCATGAAACTTACCAGTAATCTAGAAAATGGAAGTTATACGAATCGTTTGATTTTTTCCGTAGTGACTAATCCGATTGATAGACGCGCTGTCTTAATGAGTGGTCCAGAAATCAATAAGGTATTTCAACGTATCCATGCAGGCGGATATCGAAGTCGCATCCATTTTTTAAGAAGATGTTCGGAGTCTGATATGTATCGCAATCAATCATATACGAATATTGCAGACCCAGTAGAATCAGATTATGAAATTAAATTATGGTTGCTTTTTGGCTCGGATAATGCCACTTATTGTTATAATTCAGATGCGCCCATAATTTATGCTAACCAAAACAGCAGTCAAATGTTTAGTGCTTTAAATTTTGCATATAGTATTGATTTATCTAGCATCAACACTAGCGAGGTTACAAATATGAGCTCTATGTTTAAGGGTGCATCCTCACTCCAATCTTTTGACATATCAAGATTTGATACCCGCAAAGTTCAAGATATGAGTGAAATGTTTAGTAATATAAATGGACTTATTAGAGGGGATGCAACTACTTTGAATCTAGGTAATTTTAATACATCTAATGTAGTAAATATGAAGGGTATGTTTAAAAATTCTAGTAAATTCACTGATATAAATATGTCAAGTTTTAATACTTCAAAAGTTGCCGATATGAGTGAAATGTTTCATAGTGCCACCAAATTAACCGCGATTAACTTAAGTAGTTTCGATTTTCAAAACGTTATTGATATGAACAGCATGTTTTATTGGGCTCCTGCATTGCAGACCGTGATAGTCTCAAGATTTAATACCAGTAAGGTGACAAATTTTAAAGATATGTTCTGGCGAACTCCAATTACCTCACTAAATACGGCTGGCTTCGAAACACAGAGTGCCGTAAATATGTCTGGAATGTTTTACGGCACTAAAATCCCTAATTTAGATTTATCTAGTTTTAATACTCAAAATGTAACTGATATGAGTAAAATGTTTGGCGAGACAGAATACACGGTGAAGCTATATCTAACTAATTTTGATACTAGAAATGTCCAAGATTTTACTGAAATGTTTTCTTTAAGTCATTACACTAGAGATAGTCTAACCAATATTTATGTAAAGAGTGATTTTAATACATCCAGTGTAAGTAAGAGAATCTATAATGTCTTTAATGGACGCCGTACGCTTCGTGGTGGCAATGGATCCACGTGTTCCTTGACTGGAAATAATAATGAGGCTCTTAATTGCCTTCGCATTGACCGTCCAGGTGCTCCAGGCTACTTTACCCAGATTTAAATTTTACTAAAACAACACCCATATATTCTTATAAATTTTGCATTCTTGAAATATCAGGCTAAACACCTTATACTTAAACTATGCATAAGCCGAAACGTAATCCTGTCCGATTTATTAAAAATTTGATTATTCTGACGGGGTGCGTTACGGCTTTTTTCTGGATGTTTTTCGACATCTTAAAACGTGAGACTGTGGTATCTCATGATGCCTCAGTACTTGTCATGGGCACGAACGCTACTTTCAAGCCTTTTGAATATAAAGAAGGTGGCCAAGTGGTTGGTTTTGATGTGGATCTCGCGCGCGAAATCGCGAAAGACCTCGGCGCCGAACTTAAAATTGAGGATATGTCTTTCGACGGTCTACTTCCAGCTCTCGAAGGTGGTCGCATCGATATTGCCGTGGCTGGCATGTCGGTCACCGAAGAACGCGCGAAGAACGCTCTATTTTCGGAGCCGTATTATCAAGCCACCCAACGCATCATTGTTCCAGAAGCTAGTAAAATTTTTAATAAATCGGGGCTTATTGGTAAAAGAATCGGAGTTCAACTCGGCACCACCGGGGATATTTTGGCTTCCGAAATTAAGGGTGCCAAAGTTATTCAGTTCCCAGCCGCGCCAAATGTTTTACAAGAGCTCGCATCCGGTCGGGTTGATGCTGTGATTTTGGATGACGCCCCGGCTAATCAATATATCGTGGCATTTCCGGGCCTAAAAATTCTTGGTTCCGCGATTGGTAACGAATCTTATGCTATTGCTATGAAAAAATCTAACACCACCTTGAAAGAAAATATTAATCAATCGATAAATCGCATGAAGGAAGATGGTCGGATGGATGCCTTATTAAGGAAATATTTTGGAGAGAGCAGATGAATTTTTTTGAAGTGATATTCGGTAACGGACGCTGGATATATTTTTGGCACGGGCTTGAAGTTACTATTGTGTTAACTATTTTGGCGCTCTTTTTTGGTTTTCTTCTTGGCGTTTTGATATCAATGCTTCGCACTTCCAGTATTAAATT
>CAUUCN010000008.1:0-31354 GCA_963543945.1 uncultured Candidatus Saccharibacteria bacterium | reverse complement strand
GGGTTTTCCATGGTATTCAAAATTTCTTTCATACCTTCAGCACCTAGAGCTTCACTTGAAGCACCCTGTTCCTTAAGGCTTTCTAGACCAGAACGATCAACAAACGTCATATCATTACCAGAGCGTCTCGAATCAGTAAAACCTGGGAATTCCGGATTAATATTATCATTCAATTCAATCTTGGTTTCATTACCATCGACCATAATATTGAAAGAATTTCCCTTAATCAAAGAATCCACTTCACTACCTGCATCATGCTCTGCAAGAGCTTCTTCTACATTGCCATCCGTGTCGCCGTTATTATCCATGCTTTTCTCAACGGCAGTATTATTATTGGTGTTAAATTTATTACCACCATGGGCCGCAAGAGCAACGAGAGCACCAATCCCAGCAATCAACGCAAATCGTTTGATTCCCTCACTGTGTTTCTTGATTTTCTCAATAACACCAGCGACGAAACCTTTTTTCTTCTCAGTCTCGGAATTCTCTTTCTCAGAATTCTCGATATCAGCATCCTCAGCGTCCGATTCTTTTGTCTCGGATTTTTCACTAGATTCCTCAGTTTTATCACTATTAGAATCAACAGCCTCGGTCTTACTATTACCATTTTTCTGGTTTTCAAGTATTTTCTGAAGTTGCTCTAATTGATCTTTTGGAAGCATTTTCTGAAGCTGCTCTAATTGATCTTTTGGTAATTTTTGCATCCAAATTTGATTATCAGCATCAAGCAATACTGGGCCACCAGTCCTTTCCATTTCAGCAATCTTTTCCGCACTAATGCCACCAAAATCTACTTCATCTTTTTTGTCTTTTGTTGATTCTAATTGATTTTCACTCTTTGACTCTTCACCAGGAACAATTGCTGGAGAAAATTCTACAGTTTGTTCCGATTCGTTTTCTGCAACTTCTTCAATTTTATCTTCTACTTTATTTTTTTCGGAAGCTTCTTCCGCGTCAGTAATCTTGGCTGCTACTTCACCTATCTTATCTTTTACGGTTGGCTCGAATTTTTCAATCGTATCTTCACCAGTCAGTACATTAAATTTACTCAGGAATGAACCTTCCACCCCACTCATTTGCTCACCCTTTTGAATCTTTTTGTATTGATTCTGTGCAAAATCAAAAGCGATTTCTTTCTTATCGGCATTTTTAATCTCATTCATTTTAGCTTCAGCCGCCGCAGATGCACCCCAAGCCGCATCAATCTTTTGATAATCTTCAAAAGTTAATTTTCTACCACCAGCTTTCAATTCACGAGTTAATTTAATTGCTTCCTCATCGAGTTTATTAAATTTCTCCGTAGCAGCATCAAGCGCTTCATTTGAGTTTTTCTTATCTTCCGCTGAAAAAGCTTTCGCTAAAAAGTCTTTCTCTGCAAGATTAGCCTGCATCTTGTAAACTTTTTCCTTGTAGCGAAAATCATTTACACCGAGATTTGCGTCATTCTCTCTGCGCTCCTTAATCATATCAAGGCCTTTTTTTGCCAAAGCCTTCTTTTGTTCCATTTCTTGATATTCCGGAGTAGCTTGAATTTTGGCCTCAAAATCACTAATCTGATCAAGACTGCGCTTCATCAAATTTTCCATTGGCACTAGACTACCTTCGCCACCATCGCGCATGTATTCAAGAGCATTATTCTCTTGTCTATTCAAATTATCTTTATATTCACGGATCTCTTTTTCGCTCATTAAACCAAGACCAGCTTGCATTTTCAAGAAAGTGTCAGTTTCAAGTTTAATTTGATCAAATTGATGACGAAGCTCCAGTTTACGATCTTTTTCACCCCTATCAACACTCTCACCATTAGAATCTTTAAAGTTATTCATTCTAAACTGTGCAAGTTGTGCGACGCGTGCATCATGTTGTTCGTTATAATACTGTTCCCTAGCTGAAAAAGGACTTTTATTATTGTCTATTTGAGTCTCAGAGTTCTCCTGCAATTGTTTAGCATATTCTGCTCTACGTTCTTGCATTACCCTGTCGCGATACTCACGTTTATTTACGTCAGAAATGCCATATTTATCGCCATTATTATTCCCACTTGGTGCGAAATTCATATTTTTAGGGCCCATTATGCCTCCTCCTTAGCATTCTTTAAGTAATTTTCCTTAAATTCCTCTAACGCCTTCTCGGTTACAGACTGTACATCAATACCTGATTCTTGGATGGTCTTCTGGACTTCATTAAAATCTGGTTCAGCTGCATCAAAAAGCTCAGAAATCTTATCCACCAAATAATCTGGTAAATTCATCAAGATTTCGCTCAAAATAGCTTCTTGCATCTTCATCTTTAAATCTTCACGCAAACGATCATTCACGCGGACACCCGCTTCACTCATCATTTTTTCGATGTATTGATTCATCAATTCATCTTGCGCTTTTAAATTATCACCTTGAAAATCAGACTGGACCTGTCCAGTCTCCGGTGAAAAAGTATTCGTATCAGTCATGTGGAGACCTTTCTTTTTTATTTTGAAATATGACCTTATGTCATAAAGATAACGCTTATTTATCAGATTGTCAATAATATTTTTGTTCAATTTTACCTTAACTTATAGAGGCATAATTGAACACTTATTTTTCTATTTTGAACACAATTTTTATGTTTCTTGCTCTTAATAAAAAAATAGCCGCCAAAAAACGACTATTTTCTAAAATCAGGAACAAGTTTCTAGCTAACCTAGCTAATCATCGAGGAGATTTTACCGAGCTTAGCAGTAATTCTTGCGCGTACCTCTTGGCTGACTTGTCTTTTTGATACGTAATTAGTTTCATCATCAAAGAATTCAAACGTCATTCTCTATCTTCCTTTGCTCTTAAATTTTTATTTTTGTTTTGATTTATGATCTTCGTTACATTAATAATATCACAAATTTTACATTTGCAAGTAATTTTTTCAAATTTTATAAAAAATATTATAAAGTCTCGAATTTCACCTGTAAAAATTGAACAATTATTTTAATAAAATGAACAATTTTATCGATTTTTTCTCTTTTATCTGAGCGATGGATAGTTGAATAACTTTTTTATTCATCTATCCATCTCCTCCACTTTTTTGATCAGTCAATGCTTGTTTATTAGTGTTTCATCGACTTCTCGTCTATTCGATAATTTTTCCTTATTTATATTATTATATTAATGATTCTAGGTTTACTTACTTTTTTGTCTTCGAGCATACGAAGACTTTTTTACATATTTGATTTCCTGTTTATTTTTCTTTGAGTTAGCTTATTTTACATTTTTTGTTTTTATTGTCTAACTTGTTTTAAGTCTAACATAAACCACTATTTTTGTCAATACTGTTTATGTTTTAACAGGGGTAATTTTATCAAAAAAGCTCCGTAAAATTACTTTACGGAGCCTCCGAGATCTTACGATTTTAGCTCTTTTTTACGATTTTAGATCTTTTCTAGCGATATCGTGACAGCTTCACCATGAACTTTGACGATTTCGTCATAGCCAAAGTTTCCTTCTTGCACTAACTCTTCTGCTAACACCTCATTCATTAACATTTCACGATAAGTCTCTGGAACCTCCATCGAAACCATCAACTTAATTCGATCATCGACGTTCAGTCCAGCTTTCTTACGTGCGGCCTGTACGAAACGAATCAATTCACGAATCTTACCTTCTTCCAGTAATTCCGGCGTCAAAGTCTTATCGAGCGCCAAAGCTTCCCCATGTTCGACCGCCTTCACATTCACTTCTTCCATAATAATCTGCTCATAGAAGTCATTCAGCCTTTCACCCGCGTAAACTAGCTTTGCCAACGGCTGACGCACCTTAATTTGCGCCTCAGTTTCCGTCTTCTTCATTCTTTCCGCTAGGCCAGCCGTAATAACCTCACGGGTCTTCGCCATTTGAGTAAGCACCACCTCATCAATCAAGCCAGCTTCTGGCCAATCCAAAAGATGCACTGACTCTGGAATTTCCGAATTCACTACACCTGCGCCGGTCATCTTCTGATAAAGCTCCTCAGCGAGGAATGGCGTAAATGGTGCCAAAATCTTCGCAAGATAGATCAATACATAATATAGCGTCGAATAGGCTTCCAACTTATCCTGGTCATCTTCCGACTTCCAGAAACGCCTACGTGACCTACGCACAAACCAGTTCGACATATCATCGATAAATTCCAACACCGAAGAAAGTGCCGCTGGAATATTATAAGCTTCCATACCTTCTGTAATCTGATTACGTACCTGATGTACTCTTGAAACCAACCAAATATCTAGCGGGTTCACGAATTCACTCACCGCCATCGCTTGTTCAGAATCAAAGCCATCCACTTCTGCATACATCGTAAAGAAATCATAAACATTCCAAATCATCGATAACTTACGTGCCACATCCGACACATCTTTATCAATCAATGAGAAATCTTCTCCTGCCAGCACTGGCGAAGAAAGCATCAAGAAACGCAAAGAGTCTGCTGAATATTGGTCCATCAAGAGATTTGGATCGGTGTAATTTCCTAATGATTTCGACATCTTACGGCCATCGTTACCCGCCAAGGTACCAGTAGTAATCACATTTTTATAAGCAATATCTGAAAACAGTGCCGTATTTACCACATGCACATAGTAGAACCACGCACGCACCTGACCCACATATTCCACGATGAAATCTGCCGGATAATTCTTTTCAAATTTTTCCCGATTTTCGAATGGATAATGCAACTGCGCAAATGGCATCGACCCCGATTCAAACCAACAATCTAGCACCTTGTCAATACGTTTGAAATGCTCTCCGTCAATCTCAAATTCGATTTCATCCACCCATGGACGATGATAATCTTCTAATCTTACACCGGAAAGTTCATAAAGTTCATCATAAGAACCCACCACTTTCACGCTTCCCTTGTCACCCCTCCAAACTGGCATTGCCGTAGCAAAGAAACGGTCACGCGACAAGTTCCAGTCCGGTGCCGCTTCGATATTTTTCTCAAAACGACCATGCTTCAAATATTCTGGGAACCAATTAATTTTTTCATTTTCAGAAATCAGCATGGATTTCGAATCTGTTACATTGAAGAACCAGCTTGGAAATGCTCGGTAAATAATACGTTGCTTCGAACGTGGATTAAATGGATATTCGTGTTTAATGTATTTAATACGATAAACAATCCCCTTCTCGAGAAGCATCTTAGCAATAATTTTGTTCGCCGCCCAAAGCTCAATGCCGTTTTCATCAGTCTTGCGTACGCCGAGATCCATCAACCATTTTTCGGCCGCTTCCACGTAATAACCTTGCTCATCCAAGAGATCGACAAAATCTACTTCGTGCGCCAAAGCCAAATCATAGTCTGCCTCACCATAAGCCGGAGCGATATGCACGATACCCGTACCATCTTCATCTGAAACATATTCTGCAGTCAATACGTGATAAGTGTCTTTCTGACGTTCCTCACGCGAGAAATTCTCCATCAATGGCTGGTATTCCAAGCCAACTAATTCCGCCCCATTAATATCTTTCAAAAATTCAAATTCACCTTCAAAAACTTCTGCCGCCGTCTTCACTAGTGTTATGATTTTCTCTTCACCCACCTGGTACAAACCATAAGTCAATTTTTCATTTACCGCTAGAGCCAAGTTCGCTGGCAAAGTCCAAGGCGTGGTCGTCCAAGCTAGTAGATACGCTCCCTGAAGTTCACCCTCACTCACTACCTTAAATTTTACAAACACCGATGGATCCGTCACTTCTTGATAAGCATCGTTATCCATCGTCACTTCGGCCTTCGAAACCGGCGTCGAGAATTTGGTGTCATACATCAAAACCTTGCGACCCTCAAAAATCAAACCCTTTTCATACAAAGTTTTAAACGCCCACCAAACCGATTCCATATAATTCTTGTCCATCGTACGATAAGCGCCACGAAAATCCACCCAGCGACCAATACGCTCAATCGTTGATTCCCAAGCTTCCGAATTTGCCACCATCGATGCCTTAGCTTTTTCGATATAGGTCGCTAGCGGCCACTTCGTACCAATTTCACGACGGTCTGTAATACCTAATTGCTTCTCGACAAAATTCTCTGCCGGTAGTCCGTGACAGTCCCAACCCCAACGACGCTCTACGCGTTTCCCACGCATCGTCCAAAACCTTGGCACTGCATCCTTCGTCACTGAAGAAAGCAAGGTTCCATGATGTGGCATACCCGTAATGAATGGAGGTCCATCATAAAAAACATATGAATTATCAATATCGCGTTGCTCAATCGATTTTTCAAAAGTTTGATTCTTCTTCCAGAATTCGATCAACGCTTTTTCGTATTCTAAAGCTCGTCTTCTTGTATTTGCTTGATATTTCATATTTCCTCTTTCTAATCCGTTTCCTCTGTATTTTTCAAAATTTTCGTATATATTCCATTCGGTTCATCCATTGTCGTTTCAATAATTTCTTCACGGAATAATTCGTAAATATTTCCCTCAATCTTATCGTCAAAGTACAATTTCAAATCGTATAACCTACGTAAATGTTCCCCAGCGCGTCGAATATTGTGTCGAATCAAGATATCCGAAAAGCGATCCGAAATCGTCATAATCCCCGTATGGTGACACATATTGTCGCAAAGCTGAATCAATCTATCATAATCATCAATTTTCACACGCAACATATATTCTTGCGTCATGCGAATCGTATCCTCATCCATCCCCTCCCAGAATTCGTCACGGTTCAAAGTCGGAAAACCGTAATAAGTGTGGGTCATCGAAATTCGCGCTGGAATCTCGAGTCTCTTTTCCATCAAAATTTCATAACCAAAAATCGGGTGTTTCAATCCTGCGTGTTTCATTTTTACCCGACCAATATCGTGCAGTAAACCTACTGCATAAGCCATATCCGGGTCAAGCTGATCTTTTTTCATGGCGCGCACAATCGTTTCTGCTGCTCTCGCCGTACTCCTAGAGTGCTGCTCCCAGTAGATTTTATATCCAGGCTGCGTTTTGCCCCAGGCAAAAATCGCCTCTGCTTGTTCCCTGATTTTACTCATCTTATCAATTATACAACAAAAAACCCATCTGCGCGAATCACCAAAAACCAGCCTGAGTTGACCTCAAGCTAGTTTATCAAAAATAATACTTTTCTAGACTTCGCGAATCACGTACTTCACTTCGGAAATTTGTGGTAATGGTCTACCCGTCCACTTTTTTATCACCATCCCATCATCTTGCAAAACCAAAACTGTCGGGTATTGCACAATATCTCTCGCTCTCGCAAACATTTCCCCATCAATCGTCTCCGGATCAATCAATTCCACCTCTTTTCGCGCCTCATATTCAAAGTCTCGTTTCCACATCTCGGCTTCTGAAGCAAATTCCGAATGTTGTTTTACCACTATTACTACACGCATTCTTTTTTCTTCTTTCTTTGTTCCCTAATAATACTTTCAAATTCATCCAAAGTCTTAAACTGCAAAAATACACTGGCAAATCGCACGTAGGCCACCTCATTTTTTTCCGCTAAAACATCCAAAATCGCCTGACCAATCTCATGCGACTCCACTTCATCTCGGTCCAAAGCGTACATTTTCGCCGTCACCGAGTTTACTACGTCTTCAATCTCAAATTCCGAATTAAAAAACTTTCCCACACTGCGTTTCACTGCCCCATGCAATTTGTCGCGATCGAACACTTCGCGATTTCCACTACGCTTCTTCACGGTTAGGGTTGGCAGTTCAATTCGCTCATAAGTCGTAAAGCGATAACCGTCCTTCGTGACACGTCGGCGGCGAATCATTTGGCCATCCGTAGTTTCGCGGCTTTCCAGCACTTTACTATCGCCAATACCAATATTTATATTCATTATAATTTCTATCTAAAATGACTGGGCTAGCCAGTCATTTCGAATTGTTAAGTTATTTTTTGTTACGGAATCTTGCACGAAGTGAAGGTGGTACATCCAAATCTTCTTCTTCGTCTTTTTTACCGATGCGTTCCCAAATATTTTCCTTTGGGGCAGCAGTGAAATCACTTTGGAATTCATGATTTGTAGCAGTCGTATGGTCGAAGTTGCTAACTGGAGCCACTACTGGTTCGCTCGCTTGAGATTTCATCGCTTCTACGCGTTCCATCACCTCAGCATTGCGACGAGCTTCTTCTTCCTCTGCACGTTTTTGGCGGTAATAATCTGAATCAAAACCAGTTGCTACCACGGTAATTACGATTTCATCCTGCAATTCTGGGCGGATTGAAGCACCGAAGATAATATTGGCATCTGGAGAAACTGCACCAGTAATTTCCTCAGCCGCTTCCTGAATTTCTGACATTGACATATCATAACCACCAGCCACCGAGAAGAGTACGCCACGAGCACCATCAATTTTCACTTCGATCAGTGGTGATTCAATAGCCTGTTGGGCAGCCAATTTTGCACGGTTTTCACCAGAAGCACGACCGATACCCATCAATGCTGAACCCGCATTCTTCATAATAGCCTTCACATCCGCAAAGTCCAAGTTAATCAGCGCATGTTCGGTAATTAATTCTGAAATACCTTGCACGCCTTGACGCAAAACATCGTCTGCAATCTTAAAAGTTTCGAGCAGTGGAGTGCGTGGATCAATCGTTTGCAGTAAACGGTCGTTAGGAATCGTAATTAAAGCATCGACTTCCTTGGCCAATTTTTCAATCGCAGAGTCAGCATTCTTCTTACGCTGTGCACCTTCGAAAGTAAATGGCTTCGTCACCACGCCCACGGTCAAAATATCTTGCTTCTTAGCTTCCTGAGCCACTACTGGACCAGCACCAGAACCGGTACCACCACCAGCACCCAGAGTAATGAAGACCATATCGGCATCCTTAATAGCTTCACAAATATTATCACGGCTTTCTTCCGCAGCGGTTTGACCTTTTTCTGGATCACCACCGGCACCAAGACCTTGTCCAATATGAACTTTCACATCTGCATTAGAGTGATGTAGAGCCTGGGCATCGGTATTGACCGCAATAAATTCAACACCGGAAAGTCCAACTTCCTTCATGCGATTTACCGCAGAACCGCCAGCTCCACCGACACCGATTACTTTAATCGTCGCTTTGCTTTCCACCTCTGTTGGTTTTATTTCTGGCATCTTTATTCCTCACTTTTAACTATAGATTACTTCTATATTAACACATTTCTAGCCAGAATAAGAGATTTTTATCTTCCACCGCCAAATAATTTACTGAGGAAGCCCACCGGCTTTTCTTCCACGCGTGTTTCTTGCTCGCGCATATCGTCATTCATCATCAAAGCCAAACCAATCGCCACCGCGAAACGAGGCTTCTTAGTTTCATTATCAATATGAGTCACATCCATTAACGGCAAACCAATTCGAGTCGCCACTTCCATATGTTCTCTCGCGAAGCGTTCAATTCCACGCATCTCTGCACCTCCACCGGTCAAGACTACGCCTTCTGGCAATTTCTTTTCATAACCTGCAATCGCAATTTCTTTCTTCACATGTTCAAAAATATCAATCAAGCGGTCCTCTACGATACGATTTACCATGGTCTTTGTAAAACTAATTGATTCATCACCAAAACGCATCGTCATTGAGTTATCATTATCAATCAATTCCGCCGTCACATATTTCATTTTGATTTCTTCGGCTACCTCTGTACTCACCGCTAAACTAATCGCAATGTCATTCGTGATGTGATTCGCCCCCACATTAATCACCCCAAAATATTGCAAGAAACCTTCCATAAAAATCGCCACCGACGTCGTCGCAGCGCCCATCTCGACTACTGCCACGCCATTCTCTTTTTGGCTTTCAAGTAGCACAGCGCGTCCGGCCGCTACTGCCGTTGGCACTAATTTCAAAGCGTTAATATTTAAGGCTCCGGCCACCTCTTTCAAGTTCATACAAACTGGCAAAAGTGCCGAAACCACATTTGCCTGCATTTCTAATTTCACCCCGCGCATGCCGATTGGATTCCTAATTCCACCCTGACCCGCAATCGCATATTCCACTGGAATTACATCGAGTAACTCACGGTTATCTGGTACAATTCCTGATACTGCAAATTCTTTTAAGCGCGCCACATCTGCCTCGGTGATTTCCGAACCCGTAATCGAAATACCACCCTGAGTCGGCGCTGTACCGACATTTGAACCGTTAATTGAAAGATAGGCATCCACCAAATTCATCCCGATCATACGATCGATTTCTAGCGAAGCCGTCTCGAGCGCATGCACCGCATTGCGTAAATTCGTCACCACACCCTTACTCATGCCCCCATTTTGCGATGACTCAATCTTACCCACTACGGTAATCTGACCATTCATCTCACTGAGGACCACTTCGCGAATATTTTGCGTCCCCATATCGATGCCAAAACTAAACTTTGGTGTTTGCTCGTTCATATATTTTCATTATAACATAAACATTTTCCAGTCTATAACAAAAAATCTGACGACCTGCGCCAGATTTTCCTGAATCCACTGACCACACACGCCAGATTTTCCTTTTTAATTACTTTTTAAAAAGCAATTCTCGCCCTATCTCATTGAACTTTTTTCAAACTCACTCTTTTGGACAGTTTGGCAAAGTCAAAACTTCGTATCCCTCTTCTGTCACCAGAATCGTATGCTCACAGTGGCAACCGATCGAACCATCCGAAAGCACCACATTCCAGCCACTCTCTGGATCTACATGATTATATGGTTTTCCTAGAGATGACATTGGCTCAATACAGAGCGTATCGCCTGGCTTCAAAACATAGCCACGACCGCGTTTGCCGTAATTTGGCACTTCTGGCTCCATATGCATCGATTTACCAATAAAGTGACCGACATAATTTTCAATCACTCCAAGATGCCCCGCGCGTAACACTTTTTCTACCGCATAGCCAATATCCCCCAGATGCACTCCTGGTGCCACCGTTTCAATTCCCGCCCAAAGCGCCTTTTCGGTAGTTTTAATCATCTGCTTCACGGCCGGATTTGCCTTTCCTACCACTGTAGTAAATGCTGCATCCGTATGATACCCCTTATAG
Source organism: uncultured Candidatus Saccharibacteria bacterium (assembly GCA_963543945.1). Taxonomy (GTDB): domain Bacteria; phylum Patescibacteriota; class Saccharimonadia; order Saccharimonadales; family Saccharimonadaceae; genus Nanosyncoccus. Next base: position 20,376 of record CAUUCN010000008.1, on the reverse strand, counting down.
CCAATCACCAAATCAAATGAAACCTTATCGCCATCTTCCAGTGCATAGTCACTATTCGGCGCACCATGCACCAATTCATCATTCACCGAAATACAAATCGAACCCGGAAATTTTTCTTCTAATTCGTCATAAGAAACCGTCGCCCCTCGCGCCACAATCTGCTGCCTTACCCAGGCATCCAGCTCGCGTTTCGTCATTCCCACCTCGACATACTCGCGCAAATCTCGCAAAATCTCCCCCAAAATCTTGCCACCCTCACGCATTGCTTCAATTTTTGCTTTATCCATAACTGATATTATACTACTCTTTTATACCCCTGTTAATATTTCTGTCTACTAACGCCAAACTTCTAATTTACTTTTAACCTACACCAATAGTTCTGACATTTTTCTGCCTCAACTAGCGCCAAAATCCTCTGATTGACCGTTTTTTCGTCGCCATTTCCGTCCACTTCGTAGACTTTTAGGCCTTTCTCTTTCATTTTTGCCAAAAACGGCACACTTTTTTCTCGGTAATAATTAATTTTACGCTGCCAAACCGCCAGATTATCATCTTCCCGACCCCTTAAACTCAACCTGCGATAAAGCTCTGCCTCATCCACCCGAATATCTACCACGAATTCTACCTCTTGAAAAATTCCGGTTTTTTCCAACATTTCTACCTGTTCAACACTTCCCGGTTGACCATCAAATACTACATCCTTACCCGATCTTATTTCTCGGTACATATTTTCCGTCAAAAGCGCCACCAAAAGTTCTTCCGGAATCATCGCTCCTGTCTGAGTGTATTCTTCAAAACGCTTCGAGTCGCGAATTAATTGCCCCGCTGAAAGCCAAGTTCGTCCCAGTTCCGCCGCCAACATTCTCCCCTGTGTCGATTTTCCCGCCCCCGCCGGGCCGTAAACCATAATCATATTTTACGCGCCTTTCTTTATAACTTCATTTTTACAAAAATCACAGAGCCATCTCTATTATTTTACTTTTCAATATTAAAATTACGATTCCGACCTTATAATTACAATTTCGACCTCATAACTTCGTTTTTCATCATCAAAAGCGCCCTCTCATAGACTTCCTCCGGTGCCCCCACACCGTCAAGCACCAAAAATCCTACACCACTCCCAAGTAGTGGGGCAATGATTTTATCTCTGTTATCTTGGTAAATTTTCCAGCGTTCCTCAAAAATTTCTGGCGAATCCTGTTCCCGACCCCTTAAAGCAATACGTTTTTCCACCTCGGTTTTTGGTACGTCCACCTCGATCATGTAATCAATTTTTATTCCCCTCGACATCAAAATATCTACTTGGTTTGCCGTCCTCGGATATCCGTCAATAATTGCATTTTCCGCGGTTTCCAATCTTGAAAAAATCAAATTCGACACCATCTGATCATCAAATAATTGCGCCGTCGCTAATTTTTCTTGCACCCACGGCTCTTTACTTTCTCTGAGAATCGCTCCACCGGAAATCCATTCCCAGCCTAGCTCTTCCGCTAATCTTTTACCTAAAGTACTTTTGCCGCTTCCCGGCCCGCCTAAAAAAATTATATTCATCATTTTAAGTATAGCACCAACCAGCATCAAAAAACCCTCATCTGCGAGGGTTTTTAGTTATTTTAAGCCAAGTTTAATTCGTTCGGTTTTTTCTGCTTTGCGGATTTCACGCAAAATTGCCTTACGACGACGCTCTCTCTTGGAAATAGGCTTAGAGAAACGTAATTGTGATTTTGCTAGTGGCATAATTCCACTCTGTAAAACCTTACGATTAAAACGACGAATAATATTCTCGTTAGCCTCACCCTGGTCTTTTCTAGTTACTTTTATTGACATATAGCAGGATTATACCAGAGAGCCGCAGATTTTTCAATATCTAATCACTGGGATCGCTCTTTTTAATTTGTAGTAACCGACTTTCCACGGTTTTTCGTCCGCGCCACTCATTGAGTACTAAATTTATATACACATTATAACTGGCATCCTTATCCAAATTAAACCACTCTTCCCGAGCATTAAACACCAAAGCCTTGAACAAATTTCCGTCCTTTTCCAGAGTAAATTTCAGATGTTTTTTCTCTGCACCCAGTGTTTCAACGAACTTAATTTTTGTATTCAAAAGCTCAAAAATTGGCTCCGCATTCCCCTGACCGAACGGTTGAAGCACCGACATTTCTTCATATAAATTCACATCTAGTGCCGCCAAATCATCCACTTCAATGTCTTCCGTCACCTCCAGATATTTTTCTTGTTCAGTCAAGTTTAGGCTCTGATAATATTGGTTTACTGCCTCCGCAAAACGTCCAAGATCTTCTTTCTTTAATTTCACCCCGCAGGCCGCCGTATGGCCACCTCCACCGATCAAGGTCTCATTTACCGCCTTAATCGCTTCCGCCAAATTAAAATCACCAAATGACCGTCCCGAACCCTTATAAATCCCTTCCGTTTCTCCCAAAACAAAGGCCGGTCTACGGTATTTTTCTACTAATCTCCCCGCAATAATTCCTAGCACTCCCTCGTGCCAATTGCCAGCCGCCACAATCACCGGCTTCTCATCGATTAAAATCTCCTCCAGCGCCGCTCGCTGCGCGGTTCGCCTCTCACCATTCAATCGATTAAGCTCCTCCGCCAACATCGCCGCCTCTGCTCGTTCCTTCGACATCAAAAGTTTTAATGAAATTTCCGCCGACTCCATACGTCCACCGGCATTTAGTCGCGGTCCAATTTGAAAACCAATTGCCTCTGAGTCAATTTTTTGTACACCTGCCACCCGCATCAATTCCAAAATCCCCACTCTCTTCGTTTTCTGCAAAATAATCAAACCAAAATATGCCAGTTCCCGATTAATTTGATTCATTACCATCGAATCACAGATCGTTCCAATCAAAACTAGATCGAGAAACCATTTCTCTTGATTCTGCGGAATTAGCCCCTCGAGTACTAGTGTCTGCATCACCATAAAAGCCACTCCCGCCCCACAAATTTCCCGGAGCTCTTTTCTTTCTAAATCGGCTTCCTCCTCCCCATATCGCTTCGGATTCACCACGGCAAACGCTCGCTCTGGCACCCCATTCATTAATTCATGATGGTCGGTCACTATTGTATCAATTTTGTGTTCAGCTAATTTTTTGATCACTTCCGCGTTATTACTGCCGCAATCCACCGTCACTACCAAACCCACCCCCAATTCCACGGCCCTTTCCAGGCATCTTTCACTCATACCATAACCGTCAATAAAACGATCCGGTAACATCACTTCCACTCGCTTCACCCCCGCTAGTTTCAGCGCCTCGCACATAATCATACTCGCGGTTACTCCATCCACGTCGTAGTCGCCATAAACTAGCACCGTCTCGCCCCGATTTACTGCCGCCTTAATTCGTGCTACCGCCACCTCAATATCTGGCAGCTTCTTTGCGCGCTCCAGGCTATATTTTGGCCGCAAAAATTCTTCCGTTACGCCCCTTTTAGTCAAAATCTCCTCAAAAATCTTCGACATACTTCAAAAATTATTGAATCGTCTTCGTTATTTTTTGGTTTGGTGACATTTGCTGACTTTTAATCACGATCGTCTGCAATTCTTTCAATATTGGATATTGTTTATTTGTCTGATAAATAGTCGTGTTACCCTTTTTCGAAGTCACCAAAAAATTCGCCTTTTCCAGCCTCTTTAGTTCCCTTTGAATATTACCCGCATCCTCGTGAATCAACTTCGCCAGCCCCCTAACGTGAACTTTAAAGTCCGGATATTTGGCAAAAACTACCAAAATTTTCCGGCGAACCCGAGATGTGATAAAAACATCTAACATTTACCTCTTTCCTTTCTTAAAGTATATCATAAATGCTAAAATATACTTGATGTACTATGAGGTAATTCCCACCACCACTTTCAAAAAATCTCCCCTCTTTTCTGATGGCCTCCTTACCTACTCTTTTGACCAAAACCTCGCTCCCGGCATCATTGTTTCTATCCCCCTCGGCAAGAAAACCGCCCTTGGCATTATTTATCGAAAAACCACCGCTCCTACCGACCAAAATTTCATTATTAAATCGATTAATAAAATTGTTCACCCTATCCCCCTACCTAATCATCTCCTAAAAAGTCTCGCCTGGCTCTCCTCTTACTATCTAAATCCAGTCGCCAAAACCGCCAATCTTTTTCTTCCTCTCGGCATTGAGAAAAACCGTCGCAAAAAATCTTCTGCCTCCACTTTTATTCCCCAGTCTTCTAATCCGATCCAAGACATGACCTCTCCTAACGCAGCCACAACTACCCACTACCAAATCCCGCTCAACCCCGCTCAAAAACAGGCCCTCACCGAACTACGTAAAATCAAAACTCACACCAAACTCCTTCACGGCATTACCGGTTCCGGTAAGACCAATATCTACCTCGAGCTCGCTAGCCAAGTTTTTAATTCAAACAAATCCGTGATTCTTCTCGTTCCCGAAATTTCCCTCACTCCTCAACTAGTTGGTCGTTTTCAGGAACATTTTGGCACTCAAGTGATTTCCCTACATTCCAAGCTCACCGAAGCTGAACGTCACCTTATCTGGCAACGTATCCACGAAGCCGATCAGTCCACGCCTTTTGTCATAATTGGCCCACGCTCTGCTCTTTTTTCTCCTCTAAAAAACCTTGGCCTCATTATTATCGATGAAGCCCACGAGCCCAGCTTTTATCAAGATACTTCGCCTCGCTATCATGCACTCCGTCTCGCTAGTTTTATGGCTCAAACCCTCAAAATCGATTGTCTCCTCGGCACCGCTACTCCACGCGTTGAGGATTATTTCCTAGCACAAAAGAATCACGCCTACGTCGCCCTCTCTGAAAAAGCTAAATCCATCACCAGCCAAACCAAAATTAGCCTCATCGACCTAAAGAATCGCGCTCTTTTCACACGTAACCGCTATTTTTCCGATGCTCTGCTGCAAGACATCGAAAACAATCTTAAACAACATAAGCAAACTCTACTTTTTCATAATCGTCGTGGCTCTGCCCCACTCACAATCTGCGAACATTGTGGCTATCAGGTCCTCTGTCCCAACTGTCTTCTTCCGCTCACTCTTCATAGTGACTCCTATCAGCTAATTTGTCATACCTGTGGCCACCATGAACCAGTCCCTTCCACTTGTCCGGTCTGCCATCACGGCTCCCTTATCCATAAAGGTTTCGGCACCAAGCTTCTCGAATCAGAACTTAAAAAACTCTTTAAATCTGCTCGCATTGCTCGCTTTGACGCCGACAATGCTACCGCCGATTCGCTCACCCAAAATTTTGAATCCGTCAAAAACGGTGATATCGACATCATTATCGGCACCCAAACCATCGCCAAGGGTCTTGACCTCCCTCTATTGAATACCGTCGGTATCGTCCAGGCCGATGCCAATCTCAATCTACCAGATTATGCCGCCGAAGAACGCACCTTCCAGCTCATCACCCAGGTTATCGGTCGCGTCGGACGCGGACATAATGATATTAATCACGTTTTTCTTCAAACCTTTCAGCCTGAACATCCCGTCATTCTTGCAGCTAAATCCTTAGACTATGCCAAGTTTGCCGATTATCTCCTCAAAAAACGCCAACTTTCCCATTTACCTCCATTTTTCTATTTACTTCGTATCTCTATCGTTAAGAAAACCGAAGATCTTGCTATTAAAAAAATCATGGAACTCCATCGTGCGCTCAAAAAATTCCCCGATGTTTATCTTTCCGCTCCTACACCCTCCTTTCATGAATACACCCCCAGTGGCTATTCTTGGCAAATCATCGTCAAAGCCAAAAAACGTGACTCGCTCACTCACCTCATTCAGTCACTTGACCAGTATCCCGAAATTCGCTTCGCCATCGACCCGCCAAGCCTCATCTAATTCGCCAAACCTGACCTGCTCCACTAAATAAATCTGATCCGCTAAACCCAATCCGATATTTGAAGCTAAATTTAATTCCTTTAATTTCTAGGTGATATTTTCTGCGCCCACCACGGCGCCCTTATCAAAACTTAAATGGAGGAAGAATAGTATATTTGAAATTATGATTATAAAAATCTAGGATACTTTTTGGTCATATGTGTTGAGAGATAGTTCTAATTATAGTATGGGAGTTTAATATAATTCTTTCTTCCTCCATCCAAGCCTTGCCTTTTGGCGTCTATTTCGTTTTTTCTTTTTATCCTTTCGTTTTATTAATTGTGATTATTTAGCTTCATTATAAGACTTCCATTTTTTAGAAAACCTCTCTCCCTACCAGACCCCTAGTCTATCTCTACCGCATCAGAGTAAAAGTTAACTCTAAGATGTTCATAAATCGCCCTTGAAACGCCCCAAAAACCCGACAAATTAACTTCAAAATTATTCCAACAGCATCAAAAAAATGCCTCGACCCCTCGCTATATATTGCTTAAGCTTTATAAAAACCCAAAATCGGTTATAATATTAAGATATGAAAATTATTGAATCTCCTGACCCAAGACTTCGTCAAAAGTCTCAGAAGGTCAACTATGTTACTGATGAAATTAAAGATATGATCCAGGCAATGGTCGACGCCAGCCTTGAATGGGAAAAATCTCACCCTCACGAGCTTTCTGCCGCCATGGCTGCCCCTCAACTCGGCATTAATAAGCGTCTAATTATTATCCGTGATAGTATGGATGATAAAACCAACACTTCTTTTACTACCCTGGTTGATCCAGAAATTATCAAACAGGAAGGTAAAATCATCGAAGATTTCGAAGGTTGCCTCTCTGTTCCTTTTATCTATGGTAAGGTCCCACGTTATTCTAAAATCCGCGTTAAGGCTAAGCTAGAAGATGGTACCGAAGTCCGTATTAAGGCCACCAATGAACTTGCTCGCACTCTCGCCCATGAAATTGATCACCTCGATGGTGTTCTCTTTATTGATCGCATCAAAGATAAGGCCGATGCCTTCTTCGAGCTCGATGAAAATGGCGACCTAAAGCCAGTTGATTACGAAACTCGTATTAAAAACAATAAACAACTCTTTCCAGACGAAGATTAGTCTTTTTCTTGTTGAACACATAATTTATTCGAGGTAAAAAAATGAGCACAAAATTTATCTTTTTTGGCAATGGACCCCTGGCAGAAGCCACGTTAAATCAACTTTTAACTGCCAAAAACCTAGAATTAGTTTTCCATGCTAAAACTAAGGAGGATTTAGTAGAAGTTGCCCGCTTAAAGCAGGAAAATCCTGAAATTAAGGGTATCCTCGCTAGTTTCGGTATCCTAATCAAGTCCGACTTACTTGAACTTTTTGAGCCCGAAGGCATCCTCAATCTTCACCCCTCTCTTCTCCCCCTCTATCGTGGAGCCTCACCTATTGAATCCGCTATCTTAAATGGCGATCAAGATTTTTCTGTCTCTATCATGAAGCTCGTTAAAGCTATGGACGCCGGACCAATTTACTATCAAACCACTCTTAAGACCTCTGAGTTCTCATCCAACCTACCCGAAAAATCCGAAATCTACCAGAAACTTGCCACCCTTGGCGCCAATTGGCTCATCGAGCACCTGGACTCCATACCAAAACCTACCCTACAAGACGATGAGAAGGCCACCTTCACCACTAAGTTTGATAAAACCGACTCGAACCTATCCTTGTCCAAAATGAGCGCCACAGAAGCTCTCAATCGCATTCGCGCCTTCCAAGGCTTTCCGAAAAGTAAGCTTCAAATTCACGGCCTTGAGTGTATTATTCTAAAAGCCCACGTCGAAACCGAAAAATCTATTAACCCCCTTGCATTCCCTTGTCAAGATGGCAACTTCCTCGTTATCGATCAGCTTCAGCCAGCCAGCAAGAGACCTATGGACGCCAAATCCTTTATCAACGGCTACCTAAAATAGTCCGCTGCCTCCCTAAGCTTCCCAAATCCAGAACTCAAAAGACTAATAATCCTCCACTCTGCGCCACTTTACCATCAAAAATCCCTCTTCCGAGGGATTTAAATTTTGTGTTCAAAGTATTTTTAATCTATAAAGTCATTGATTTACGAATTTCTTCACTTGAAGCGCGTACTTCTTGTTTTAATTCCTCAAATACTTGGCGAGAAACCTCTGCGTAATTTGGACGATTGGTTTGAATCCATTTGACACTTAAATATTCACTTAAAATATCTACCGTCCCCTCTGTTACGCCGTAGCGTTTCAAGAGATTTTGATACACTTCATCTATACGATAATCACCTAGCTTCGCCAAGGCTTTAATCATCACATTTTTATCTTTTTTCATGATACCGTCGAACTCTTCGAGTTGTTCCAAGCTCAAGCCTTCACTTAACTTTTCGCCGATACGGTTTTCTAGCAGTCTCTGTGCTTCTTCGATAAAAGCGGCTCTTTGCATCTCGTCAAGATCACCTAGTCCCGTTTCTCTCAAAAAATTTTCATCCACCCGAATCATATTATCTCCTAATTTCCCCCATTATAACGCTTTTTTCTATCAACCACAAGCGTTATTCCGCCCACAATCATTACTCCCCAGTCACAAACGTTATTCTAGGCGTAATCATTTACCCCGAACTAAAATCATCATTCTTCCCCTCTTCTAAAATCCGCCAAGCCAATTTCGCACATTTCACCCTCGCTGGCATATTTTGGATCATCGAAAAAACTTCTAACTCACCCCTAATTTTCTGCGCTTTTTCACTTGAAATTCCCATCACCAAATCAAAGAATCCCTGCATCAGCTCCCGTGCCTCTTCCAGAGTTTTCCCCTTAATTGCATCAATCATCATATCTGCCGAAACCTTCGAAATCGCACAACCCACTCCCGAAAAACTCCCCTCCAAAATTTTTCCGTGCTCAATCTTCAGACTCACCGTCAATTCATCTCCACAACTGTGGTTTACCAAAGTTTTGGTCAAATTCGCCTCAATTTTTTGCTCAAAATTCAACGGATTTAAATTCCGCTCCAGTAATTCTTCTCTGTACTTGCTCTGAATTTCTCGCATTAATTTATTTCTCGCATTAATTTCTTCTCCGATTTTGCCAAATCTCATTCATTTCCGTGAACATCCTCTGTCGATCATTACTCCAACCCCATCACTCCGCGTACTCTCCTAAGGCAAGCCAAAAAATATTTAACATCCATATTTGTATTATAAAAAGCCAAGCTTGCTCGCACCACCGCCCCAATTTTCTTCTCTGTTAAAAACGGTTCCGCGCACATCATTCCCGCCCGCACCATCACACCAAAATCTGCCAAAACCTGCGCCGTATCATGTGCGTGCACTCCTTTTACGTTAAAACTAATAATTCCATTTTCTGCAAAATACAGTTCAATATTTTCTTCCCCTTCCAGTTCTTCCCGGATTTTTTCAGTTAACCTCTCCTCTACACCATAAATTTCCGAATGTTTCAGCCAAAATTCTTCCGTCGCAGAAAGTCCAGCAATCGCTCCCATATTTAGCGTCCCACCTTCAAATTTACTCGGCCCCGGCGCAAAACTCATCTTCACTTTTCCATCCACCAGCTTCACCGATTCCACCATTTCGCCCCCATAATTTAGCGGTTTCAACTTTTTCATCAAATCATATCTCAAATATACTACCCCCACCCCCATTGGCGCCCCAATCTTATGCCCAGAGAATACTAAGCCATCCACCCCTATTTCCCTCACATCAATCTTCTTATGTGCCACTAATTGCGCCGCATCCATCAAAATCAATCCCTGAAAACCTATATCTCTTAATTCTTTTGCAACCCCACTTCGATCCTTCCCCGTCACATTGCTCATTCCCGTCATCGCCACAATCTTAATTTTTGACTCCATCCCCGAAGTATCTGCACGTTCAAGATCTAGCTTCACCTCACTCACAAGATCTTCCGTAATTCGCACTTTCTCCCCGTAACGCTCAGAAAAAGCCAAAAGATTACTATGATGAGACTCCAAATCTACCAAAATCTCCCACTCATGCCCCCCGTTCTCGCCAAGCCACCCCTCAATTCCGTTAGCTAGCAAATTTAATCCCTCCGTCGCATTTTTCACAAAAATCACTTCTAGTGGCTCACAACCTAAAAACTTAGCAGTCATCTCACGTGCCTGCCAAAGTTTCGCCGTCGCAAGTTCCGACAAAGCATATACCCCGCGCAAAGGATTCGCATTTTTCTTTGTATAAAAATCTTGTTCAGCCAAAAGTCCAGCCGTTATCCTTTGCATCGTCGCTGCATTATCTAGATACACAAAAGGTAAAGTAGCGTCCAACTCATTTTTCTCAAATATCTCAAATTCTTCTCTATACATTTCGCTTATCCTTAACTTCTTTATTCAATTCTTAGCCTATTTTTTACTCAAATTTAGCGCACATTTACAGTCTATTTTGTTTATGTTTAAATCTTGTATTCATATTACATATTCTGCATTTCTAACTTAATTAAGTTGTTCATTTCCATCGCGTATTCTAATGGCAAGGCCTTTGTAATTTCTTCCGAAAATCCTCGAATCAATATCTCTTTTGCCTTTTCTTCACCAATTCCGCGTGTCGCCAAATAGTATAAAATCTCTTCCGATAACTTCCCTACCGAAGCCTCGTGCGTCACTTCTGCTTCCCCAGATTTTACATCCACCATTGGTTCCGCATAAGACCGTGACTCACTATCTAAAATTAACGATTTGCAATCAATGTAAGCCTTCACTCCTTTTACCCCCTTCCCTACCTTTGCCAGAGTTTTCATCATACTCACACCTCCATTTTTCGACACCGACTTACTCCGGATAATTGCCGAGGTATTGTCTGCTAAGCAAATTGCTTTTGCTCCGGAATCCAAAATTTGTTCGCCCGAAGCCAAACTCATCCCTAAATATTCCATTTTTGCCCCCTCTCCTTTTAAAATCGTCGTCGGATACAGCATAGTCACCTTCGAGCCAAAAGCCCCTGACACCCACTCCATTTCACCGCCCGCTTCTACGAGCGCTCGCTTAGTATTTAAGTTGAATACATTTTTTGACCAACTTTCTACCGTCGAAAATCGCATTTTTGCCCCCTTTTTCACAAAAATCTCTACCGAACCCACATGTAAATTATTTTTCTCATACTTTGGCGCTGAACATCCCTCAATAAAATGTAGTTCACTCCCCTCATCCACCACAATTAAGGTATGCTCAAATTGCCCAATTCCCGGTTCATTCATTCGATAATAACTCTGAATTGGCAGCTCCGCCGCCACCCCCTTAGGTACATAAATAAATGACCCGCCACTAAACATTGCCGCGTGTAACCCCGCAAATTTATGATCATTTTCTGGTACCAATTTCATAAAATGCGCCAAGAAAATCTCCCCCACTGACGCCCCATATTTTGCCAAATTTTCCTCTGAACTCTTCTCTGTTGCGAGAATTGCTTCTTCTAGCGGCAAAAACACCACCCCAGATTGCGCTAATTTTTCTCGCATTCGATGATAAACCACCTCCGAATCAAACTGCGCACCCACGCCAGCCAACCCCTCTTTTTCTGCCTCTGGAATTCCTAAAGCTTCGAAAGTCTCTCGAATTTCCACCGGCACCTCATCCCAAGAAGTTTTCACCTCAACGTCATCCACTTCCTTATAAAATCGGATCCCCCCTGCATCAATCTGCGAAATTAACTTCTCTACCCCTGGTAGCATCTTCCCTAGATTCTGTTTTTGCCAAGCTCGCGCCCCCCGAAGCCTACATCGAAGCACCCATTCCGACTCTCTTTTTCGTCGATGAATCGCCTCCGCTGCCCGACGCACTACATCTTCTTTCATCTTACCCCTCCTTCAAACAAAGCCTGCGTCACTCTCCTGTCACTATTCGCTTTTCTCGTCTCGACAAGCTCTCCATCTATTAGTTCTATTTCCCTATTTACTTTTAATTTTTCCAAAATTCTCAAATTATGTGAAGTGATTAAAAAACTCGCCCCAGTTTCTTGCTGATAATCCGCCAAAATTTGTGAAATTTTCCCCGCCGATTCTATATCTAACCCCGAATCTAGCTCGTCCAACATACAAAATTTCGGCTTCAAAGCCAACATCTGTAAAATTTCATTCTTTTTCTTTTCTCCTCCCGACATCCCCACCCCACATTCGCGCTCCATAAAAAACATCGGAAGCCCCAACAATTTTTGGTTCGTCATCAAGTCATTACGCACCTCATCGAGCCGCACTTTTTCACCACGTTCCGCTAACCCAGTTCGCACAATTTCTGTCGTAGAAACGCCATTTACTTCTGGCGGTGTCTGAAAACTCAAAAACATCCCGAGAAGACTTCGCCCATCAGGACTTAGGTTCTGAATTTTCTTCCCCAAAAACTCAATTTCCCCCTTCAAAATTTCATATCTCGGATCCCCCATAATCGCTCCTAAAAGCGTCGATTTTCCAGAACCATTCTTCCCCTTTAGTACCAAAGTTTCCCCAGGCAAAATCTCAAAATTCACCCCCCGAAGCACTACTTGCTGATTTTTTCTAATTGCCACCGTCAAATCTGAAACTCTGAACATTGCACCTCAATCTCTTCTTTATTAAATTATAACATTGTCTCTTGATAGAATGAATTATCTGCGTTATAATTAAATAACAATCCCCTGTAGCTCAATGGTGGAGCAAGAAGCTGTTAACTTCGAGGTTGTCAGTTCGAGCCTGACCGGGGGAGCCAGATGAAAAATCAGGCCCTAAAGGCCTGTTTTTTATATTTCCCAAGGTTAGGCGAGAACGTAGTTCGACCATGCAACGAAGTGAGAGTATAAATAGAATTTATTCTATTTATACCGAACGAGGCAGCAATGGAAGGCTTTTGCTTTTTGCAAAAGCTTAGCCTGACCGGGGGAGCCAAAATTATTGAATAATCCCAAATTTTGGGATTATTTTTATTCTCACTACCACCGGTTAGGCGAGAACGTAGTTCGCCCATACAACGAAGTAAGCATGTAAACTATGATATTTTACTAAAGCCTCATAAAACTATTACTTTTGCGACCCTCTTTTACTATAATATAAACATATTCGGCACCTAGCCGCACACACCCCAACCGAAAGGTTGGGGCAAATTTTTTATTCAAGTAGTGCAGAAAACTCATTTTTTCTAGTCAGCAAAAATCCCCTCTCTCGAGGGGATCTATAATTAAAGGAGTATTTTTCGCAAAGTTACCAAACGAATTCTATGCCGTGTTGTCTTGCCCGAATAAATAGCACGACTACAATAGCCATCATCGTCAAAGCTAAAATATATACATTAAACGCCATTGCAACCAACATCAAAGCCGGCATTAATACTAAAAATACCAGAGAACTTGATGTAAAATTTTCTTTTATATCTGCACTCTTAGTATTTCTAAGATTCTTCTTATACATTAACCATTCGCCAATTGCGTTAATAGTCAAAACAATAAAGCTAAAATATGCAATCGCTACGAATCCATCAGGCTTCCTTAAATAAAAAAATAAAATCCAAGAAGTTAACCCGCAGATAACCCCACATATATTTCTTTGACCTAAATCAATATTCTTTTTCTTAAGCTCCTCATCTGACATCGACGAATCGTCAAAAAACTTAATTGCTAGAATCATAAATCCTATAGCTGCAATCTGCAATCCATAACGATAGTCGTTCAGGCATGATAACATAAAGATTATACTTAAGAAAATCTTAAACCAGCTAGTAATGATAATTTCGTATATATCCATGATTTCTCCTCCTTGTAAAACTACCAGGCCACTAGGGCCTCAAACGAAATTTACTAACACAGGCCAGTAAATTAGTTACCTCTATATTATCTCATATTTATAAAAAAATAGCAAACAAAAAACCAAAACCCCAATCTCACAATTGGGGTTCCCTCTTTTCCAGAATCTAACTGCTTATTTTATCTCGATCTCAGCCGAAATTCCTAAGTGATCCGAAGCGTAACCTTCGTGTACCATGAAATTTTTCGCTTCCAACTTATCGTTTGGCATAATATGGTCACATGGGACATCGCCATTAAATTTCAAACCCGAAAGCGTATTTTTCACTCCATTTTCATACGTCAAATCACGCAAAAAGTCCAATTCTCTCATCGCTGGCGCTTCGTGTCTCACATTCAAGTCACCACAAAGCACGAATGGCTTATCTTGATATGGCTGAATAATCTCCGCCAAATGCTTAAATGCTTTTACCGTATCCTCATCTCCGAGTGGTTGCAAACGCCAAAATCCGTGATGATTTGCGATCACCACACCATTTTCTAATTCCACAACTTGCACATTTAGATTGTTTGAACACATTTTTTCCAGAATCGTATGTTCCGTATATTCCCCGTTCACAAAAGTGTTCATCGTCGAGCGAAACGGAATTCTACTTAAAATCATATTTCCTAGTTCAAAACTTCCGTTCGCTATATCACTACTCCAGTTTGGCGAAAAATAAGCATACGGCATCCCTGTCGCCTGCTTGATCGCTTCCGCGTCAAAACAAAGCCTTGCTAAATGCACCTGGCAATTCTCTGAGCTCATCACCTCCTGCATGCAGATTACATCAAATTTATTATTTTCTAAAAAGCGTTTTAGTTCCCCCTCCACTTTTCCCATCCATACGTTCAATTGTAAAATTTTCATGCTTATATTATACATCAAAAATCCCCTCATTGAGGGGATTCCAAAATTCTTGTGAAATTATTCAACGCGAGATTAGAAAGTATTTTATTTTTCTTTCTCCTCTTCAGATTCACATTCTTTCTCTTCTTCACAAAATTGGAAGTCGTCATCATCTGAAACTAACGGCCAAACCCCCATTGCGAATAACGTTATGTTTATCGCTATACACACTAAAAGTTCTGCCAAATTTCGACAAGCCATAATCGTTAATCCCCATAATGGAATTAACATCATCGAAAAGAACCAGACATTTGAAAGACTCTTCCGCATTTGCTCCGAATATTTGTCATGTGTAAAAACCCAAATAATCAGACAATAACAGAATAAAAATCCTACCATGAAAAATACAATTGTTGGTATTGAGTTTCCACATACATAAAAGACCATGAGCATTACCAAAATTCCATAAACAAAATCTGCTAATGACACCCGACCTTCGAGTAGTGTCTCTCCTAGCATCCAAAAATCACATTCCTGTTTCCTGAAAATTGCCTGCCGAAAATAGTCTATCATTACAACCGCGAACCCTAATATGCTAATACCGACACCTACCTGAGGATCACTCAAACAGATAATCGTCGAAATTAAACATAACAGAATTCTCATTAAATTTCTATTGCTAAGTTTAAACAATTGTTTCATTTTCCCCCCCTTCATTTTCCACACTGTCTGTGTTTTTAGTGGTTTAATGCCCCTACACAGACCAAATAAGTCAAAACCGCAGCCATAATTAACACGTAACTCAAGATCAAATAAATCGCACTTGACAGAATTCGATTCAGTTTCAGAAAACTTTTCTCAAATTCCGCTGGCCAAAAAATCTGCAGACCATAAAAAGCTGTCGCTAGACTCACCAATATTAGTGCAAAAACCGTCGTCAACTTCTCTGTTCCCGGAATAAAAACATACACGCTATAGGTTAAAAAAATCCATGCATGCATATTATTACAGAATTTTCGATTCAAGCTTAGTTCTTCTGGCAGGAATCTCACCCACTTGTTATTTACTCGCATATATGGGTCTAACCAATACGCATTCACTAGCAGGCTCGGCAAAACCATCACCGGAAGTCCGATCATCAAAATCGCCATCTTATAGCCATTTATCACCGAAAATCCAAAAAATAACACCATTAAACTAATTACCACCTCTAGCAGCATAATTCCGTTCAACACTCTGGTACGTCGATTTTTCTCCTGCACCACTAAGGCGATTTTTTCATCTTCAAAGTCATTCACTGCCTTACTTATTTTAATCAATTCCACGAAATTTCCCTCCATTTTTCCCTCCTTGTCGTATCACCGAAGTGACCCAAAAATAGTTTCAATTTTCCAAATTCAATTAAAATTAATTAGGACCTAAGCTTACATAATTTCACCTCATTTCTAAAGAGCTATTTTGGGACAAAATTGTCCAAACACAAAATTACACCAATATTATAATACAAACAGTCATTTTTGTCAATATTTCACCCCTGTCACACTTCGCCATAGGCCTTTCTTTTTTATCATTCCGTCATGCTTAAATCTCTTCACTCTTGCCCTATTTCCTATCCCGCTCTGCTTATTTTTCATCCGCCCCTTCCTCTTTTCTCATCCCGCTCTGCTTATTTTTGCGGTATAATATAAGCATTATGGAGCACGAAACACGCAAGAATTTTAATCAATTTCAACAGGAACCAGAACTTCACGTCCAAAATCGTAATCAAGGTCCTGAAATTCCTCAGCTCCATCGCTCCGCCGCCTATCAGGAACGTCAATTCCAGAGACACCTTCAATCTGAACTTGATAAAAAGCGCGAAAACGAACCTGCTCTCGATACTATTGGCGAAAGACTTATTTATCTTGCTACCATGGCCGCTCCTACCATCGGTCGCGCTGCCCTACTTGCCATTGGTACAGGGCTTGCCGTGAAGGGTGTTTCTATGTTGGCCAACCACGTCTCTAATCAATCCATTGAGCAACACCAAAAAGATATGGAAGAACTCGGCGTCCCCCTCGAAGATGACGAAGAAGACGATTATAATCGTACCTTCACTGGTTATGAAGATTACATGAACCATCACAATGCTCTTCGCGCCCAAAAAGGCCTCGAACCAGATTACACTCCAGAAAATGGCCCAATTGAATACCAAAATCAACTCAATCCACTAGTTGAAACCTCACAAGCTTCTAATAACGCCGAAAACTCCGCGTATTCCATCCAGCTAGATAGTGACATACAAAAATTTACCCCTGATAATAACCTCACTATTCCAGAAGAAAAAATAGCTAACGATATTACTTCCATAAATACTAACGCCACCCCAATTGAACACCGCGCTGCCATCACCTTACAAGACGAAAAACTTACCCATACCGCCGAAAAAACTGTTCTAAAAACTGTTAATTTCCCTGCCGGCATTGGCCAATTCAAATCCTTTATGGACTACAAGGCTATCACCGACAAAACTACCCCTAATTATAATTTCACCCACGAAAATTCCAATTTTCATGTCGGAAAATCCGGTCTCACCTATTATCAAGACGGCGAAAATACCTACCCTGTTGTTGCGGTCGGTAGTGGTATCTCGGATAAAATCGGCCAACTCATCGAAGTTACCCTTGATAATCAAGGCCATCCAAACACCTTGCGTTGCGTGATTGGCGACCAAAAAGATGATGGTGATACCGACCCCACCACTCACACCGTTCACAAAAACGATCGCAGTGTGGTCGAATTCCTCGTCGATTATAATCGATTAAAAGAAGCCAATCCTACCGCCATTAATATGGGCGATCTCACCTATCTCGATAATTCCCAGTTCAATCTCAAAGGTAGCGTCGCTAAAGTTCGGGTCCTCGACCAAAATTTCTACTCAAACAATAATCAATAATCAAAAAAAATAAGCTCGAACCCCGAGCTTATTTTAATTCCGTACATCAAAATCCCAAGTTTGTTTTATCCCCCACACCAATCAATCCATTACTATCCCCAGAATCAACACACAAAAAAATAAGCCCTCACGGGGCTTATTTTTTAACTTCTGTCTTATTTTGCAACAGAGAGTGAGATCTTACGACCTTCACGATCGATATCTAGAACCTTGAAGTTCTTACGTTCGTTCAAAGTAAAGATTTTTTCTGGGTCGACGTCGTTACCTTCACCAAGTTCAGAAACGTGAACCAAAGCTTCGACAGCTGGAGAAATCTGAACAAAAGCACCAAATGGAGTAATACGAGTAACCGTACCTTCCACCTTGGAACCCTTCTTCAAGTTTTCTACCTCTGATAGCCATGGATCAGCTACGAGTTGCTTGATGGAGAGGCTGAGGCGCTCCTTATCAATCGCAATAATTTTTGCCTTGATCGTATCGCCAACCTTAACGTAGTCAGATGGATTGTTTACGCGTTCCCAAGAAATCTCTGAGATGTGTACCAAACCTTCAATACCTTCCACGTTTACGAATACACCGAAGTCCACCACACCAGTTACTACACCTTCGACAGTGTCACCGACGTGAAGTTCAGCAAAACGAGCAGCGAGACCGTCTTTGACAGCTTCTTTTTCAGAGAAGATAAGCTTGTTATCTTTCTTACTTGCGTCAAGAATGCGAACTTTGATTCCCTTACCGACGAGAGAATTGAGGCGTTGCAAGATTTCGTCCTTATCAGCAGAACCTACACGTGGGTAGTGTTCAGCAGAAAGTTGTGAAACTGGCAAGAAACCACGAATTCCTTCGTATTCCACGAGAAGACCACCACGATTTGCATCAAATGGAGTAACTTCCACGATTTCAGAAGCATCGAGCTTAGCTTGGATTTCATCCCAACCCTTGTCCTTCACGGCCTTGCGGAGTGAAAGAAGCACCATGCCGTCTTCCATCTCAGAATCAATCACAGAAGCGGTAACTTCTGCACCTTCTTCGAGGTTACGTGCGAAAGAAGCTTCGCGGCGAGGTACCAAACCTACACCTTGTGCACCGAGATCAATTAAGATTTCATGCTTTTTTACTGATAAAACAGTACCTGAGACCACGTCTCCAGTTGCTGCTTTTTTGATAGAGTCACCAGCGTTAGCTAGCAATTCATCCATTGTTACTTTTTTGGCATCAGCCATTCTTATATTTTTCCTTCCTTCAGGCCCGTTCAGCTGATTTTCTTCCACAAAAAAATCACTTGAACGAACCCGAATCTATTCCTTAATATATCAAAATCACCTCTGTTTGTAAAGTGTTACCAACATCTACCTCTAGTCTTCCGAGCTCTCATTTTTCAGCTCTCTCCACCCATAGCGCTCACCTCCTATCTTCTATACCCTTAGTTTTCTCCGCTTTTGCTTTCTTTTTTTCCTCACTCAAACTACAATAAATTTATGAAAAGCGAGGTTAATCATAAAAAGCAGCAATTTCTCGATTTTTTGCGCTCAGAATATCCTGATTATCATTTTCACCTCAAATCCCGCTTCTCTTTTCGTTATCCTAAAATGATTAATCTCGACCAGTCCGCCCTCACTGATGATACGCCTTTTGCTGATTTTGCCCTTCAAACCCTCCACGAACTCGGCCACGCTCTTAATGAACACCAAAATTATGACACCGCGATCGATCGCCTTAAACTCGAATCCGAAGCCTGGCAAACCGCCAAATCCCTCATTGAAAAGTATCATCATTTTCAAGATATTGAGTACCTAAATTATGACCCCGAATACGCCGAAGCTCATCTGGATACTTATCGAGACTGGCTACATACTCAATCTCTCTGTAAAAAATGTACTCTCACCCGTTTTCAAGATGATCACGGCCGCTGGCATTGCCCGCACTGTGATCACTTATTTTGAACAATTCCCCGCTAACCAAAGTATCTCTACCCGAAAAAATAAATCCGCCAAAGCAGATTTATTTTTTCTTAATTCTAGGTGAATAAATAAATTATTCAGTTACAGTTTTTGCTTTTGCAGGACCGCGTTTTGACAAACGACCACCTTTAGCACCAGCAATTTTCGCAAGAGCAGGGTTAGCTGCAAAGCCACCGGTACGACCTAAGCGTCCACCTTTTTGACCAATGCGAGCATAAAACTCCTTACCATATTTTTCGCGATTTGTTGCAGCAGCTTTCAAACCACCAGCTTTAGTTCCAGCCATTTAAAAATCCTTCTGCCCACCATTTTTTAATTCTCTTATTTTACCTTAAGCCTCCCGCTCAAAGGTTAATGATTAGCATTATATAATAACAGAAGCATTTTGTCAATACGCTAAAGTTAAAAAATATGTCATAATATATATTCCGCTCACATCGTTCATATTCATCCCATGATATACTTCCAAGTCACGATATTTATCTCATGATATATTCTCTCTATAAAATACTCCTAATGGCGCACATCTCGCTTCCTCACCTCTTCGAATCCCCTTTAATTTTATTGACATTTTTTCTGCTTTTTGCTAAAATTCTTGCGTATGGGGCAATAGCTCAGCTGATTAGAGCGCTGCCTTTGCAAGGCAGAGGTCCAGGGTTTGAATCCCTGTTGCTCCACCATACATGGGGTGTTTAGCGTCCCCCCGCTGAACACTCCACCAAAAATACCCTCGCGGGTCTTTTTTTATGCTCTATCACCTTTCACCTTAATGACTTTTATCCTTAACTCCATCTATCCACCCCATTAAAATCTACCCCTCAATCCTTATTTTTAAACTCCACCCCCATCAAACACAAAAAATCGGCCTTACGCCGAATTCATCATTTCCATTTTGGTGGGGATATGTGGACTTGAACCACAGACCTCGTCATTATCAGTGACGCGCTC
>CAUUCN010000007.1:0-31810 GCA_963543945.1 uncultured Candidatus Saccharibacteria bacterium | reverse complement strand
CTCGAGTCTTTTTCTTGGTCTATTGTTTATTAAATTTGCTATCTCTACTATATCTTGTTTGGTGAATTTCTTGAAGTCTGTTCCTTTAGGTAAAAAATCTCGAATAAGCCCATTGGTATTTTCATTTCGGCCACGTTCCCAGGAGTGATAAGGACTCGCAAAATATATATTTGCATTCAATTCTTTTTCTGTGATCCTCCAAAGCGAGAATTCAATTCCGTTATCATAAGTTATGCTTTTAATTTTGCCAAACACTGAAGCGATATCTAACTTTGTTTAGCAATTTTATGTGCGTTATAGCTATGTATTAAACTTGCAGATAAAAGTCCAGATTTTCTATCTACGTGTGTTAATATGCGGTCCGTGGTCTTTAGTCCGAAGATCGTATCTCCTTCAAGATCACCATAATATTTTAATTCATCAACCTCTTTAGGGCGCTCCGAGATATGATGCTTATCTCTGTTTGTACTATTAAATTTTAGTATCTTATAAGAGCGGGGTTTCCGTCCTTTTCGTCTTAAATGCTTTTCTAATCCTTCAGAATAAACTAGATGATAAATTGCCTTATGTGAAACATATGGCAAATTATTTTCTAGTCTTAATCTGCCAGAAATCTGCTCTGGAGACCAACGTAGCTTAAGCTTTTCTTCTATGTATTTTTTAGTCTCTAAATATGAGCTAGTATTAAGTCTTAAAGTTTGTTCCTTAATACGCCTAAAGGACAGTTTAGAGGCTAATCTGGCGGTATATCTAGGTGTATTTAATTCTTTTAACCTTTTATAGTATCTATCTCTTTTTGTACGTATAATGTCCACCTTAGGTTGTCCACGATAATGTCTGCTATCTAGATAGAGTTCCTTAGGTTTATTAACGCGACTAGTCCTTGTCTTAATACCATTTCTTTTTATTTCTCGTGCAATAGTTGAGGCATTTCTATCTAATTTCTGGGCTATATATCTTATACTTTCGTTATTTTTTAACCTATTTTCAATTATTACTCGTTCTTCATACGAAAGTTGTGTATACTTATTTAGAGACATCAATTCTATCCTTGTTTAAGTTAGTGTTACAAATTTAATTTTAACAGGACTAAGAACGATTGATGTCTCTTTTTGTTGGTTAGTGTTGCACTTGAGATGTTAACTCAGGGATGCATATTGACAAAATAAGCATTTTAATGTATAATATATCGATATTATTATATAAATTCACTTAATAATTTATATAAAGTCGCACCTTGAAAGGAGGAAAAATATTACAAAGTAATAGGTGCATCTTGTTTCTAATTCATTTTTAATTTTTACATAAGGGAGGGAAGTATGATAGAAATTGACGAATTCAAGAATTTAAGGAAGTTACAGTATGAGGAAGAGAAAACTCAGGCCGAAAAGCTGAAGGAGCAGCTCGATCTTTTCGACGCATCTAATTTGCTCCGAATTATTGGCACGCCAATCCTTATGGCGATCAATCTTCTTTATCGAGATGGTTTTGGTTTTATGGTTCTAACTATGGGGTCAATTTTAATGGCCGCCATTTCGGTAGTACTACTTGATCGATTGCCAGAAAAAGATTTTGAATGGGCTCACGATCCAGAGATAAATGGCAATTATTATTATGCTAATATTACTAGCATGGTAACTCTGCTTGCCATTGCTGGATTTGAAGTTTGGATTACTTCTAAATTTGTGATGACAATCATTTTCTTTGGTACCCTTATCTTTGCTATGGATTATCTGTATATGGTTTTTCACGCATCAGATCAGTTCCTAAGAAAATGGGCCACCACAATGCGTACTCTGAATTTAGCATTCATTGTTTTAATTGCCGTATCAATACCTATTTGTGTAGCACTCTTAATTTTTGGTAATTTTTTCTAACTTAAAATGCCTCTCGTCTGAGGGGTATTTTTTTAAATTCCTTTGGTTCTAGCTTCGTAGGAAATCTGTTCTTGCTGTTCGTTTTGATAATCAATTTTTCCCGATAAGAAAAGTTGGTCGAATAATTCAATGTCGTCAATGTGATCTTCGATATGTTTCCAAACTCGATTCGCGCCATTGTAATAGGCTAAATCTTTATTATTTGGTAGCTCACCCGTTCCACGAAAACATCGCTGTACCGCATTAAAAACTGGTTCAATTTTACCACCCGTTAATTCACGCAATTTACATTGAATATCATAAACTTCACGAAAATTCTTACCTTTAAAATTCGCTAAACCAATATTGATATAATGATCAATTCCCGAATCTTCATATTTGCCGTTAATAGCTTGTTCTACCGCTTTCGCTACGCCCTCATCGAACTCCTCATTATTTGGAAAACCTGTCGAAAATGCCTCCACTTCATGATCTACATAGGGAACCGCACGCAGTACGTGGGTACCCAGTTCATGCACGATTAGACCGCGAGCCCGCTTGGCACTATAGGTCTTGTCTTCTGGAAAATAAATCCGGCGTTCCTCATGATCTGCCGAAGCATTGGTTGCCCCAGCTTTTATTTCTGCACGGTACGGATTGCTGCCATCTTCATTTAGCTCTTCTTCAATAATTTCATTGACGATATTTACCATTTCTTGTGAACTAAATTTTTCTTGGTTTTCTGGAATATGCTGCAGAAAACTACCAAAAAATTCATTAGTCATTTCCGCGAAACGTTCAACTGTTTCCGGTTTTGGTTTAAATCTTTCGCTTCTAGTTTCTGGCATCGGGCCGATTTTATCGAGCAGCTCAGTAAAATTTTGTTTTTGCTCTTCGGTCAAATCCTGCGCCTTAATCTGGTCAATCTTTTCATTTAATAAAGCGTAAAAAGTCGCCTCGTCTGGCTTGCCATAAAGTGCCTCGTTAGCCTCCTTATGATGCTCCGCTGCCAGCTTTTTGGTCTCCGGCTGCGTGACTGTATTATAGGCTAAACTAGCCACTAAAAAGTCATTTTTCTTAAAGCAGTCATCGGCCAAATATTCCAACAATCTACGTTTTCCGTTGGATAATTCTGCACTTTTAAGTTCCGCTTTTGCTTTCTCTAGGTTCTCCAAATTATTTTCAATTTCTTGCTTATCTAAATTTCCGTATTCATAGTTCGGGTGAATCAAATCTGGATTATTTAAAAATTCTTCTTTCGCTTCTTTGGCATTAGTCGGATTTAGGCGTTCATAAACCGTCAGATCTGCACTGGCAATTAATTCCGAAATTTCATCTTCTTTCAATTTTTCTGCTGTGTTTTCAGGATTATTAAAAACAGATTCTCTTGTCGTCTCAATTTTGTTTTCCGGGTTCGCTTGCTCAAATTTTTCGCGTGCCAATTCTGGATTAAATTGATTTTCGAGATTGGTTAATTTTTCAAAAGGATTTTTTTCGTAATCTTTATTTTCAAACCGATTAAAATTTGGAAATTCCGCCATAAAGCTCCAGGTTAATTTAGTATTTTTCTTTTATATATTATAACCTCTTATGCTATAATTTAGTTATGAAAAAGAAAACTTGGTGGAGGTCAGGCTTTACGATTATCGAGGTAACGCTTGTGTTGGCGATTACTGGTCTGCTCGTCGTTTCCGTCATGGGTTTTCTTTCCGGCAATATTAATAATCGCCGATATATCGATTCTTATAATGAACTTTCGGCTACCCTGAAATCGGTTTATTCTTCAGTAATTAATGTGAAAAATCCCCGTGAAGCTGATGAGGGTAGTAGTATTTATTGCACACTTAATACCATGTGGAATGAAAACGGTGGGTTAGTTTCTAACTCTACCTCGGACAATTTTCCAGGGCGTACTCGCTGTGCGGTCTATGGTAAATTAGTTACTTTTGGTGAGACCAATCCTGAGACTAATCAGCCTGATCATAATGTCCATATTTATGATGTAATTGGTCATATTTACACCCAAAATCTCGATATTGAAAATGCCTCTGGTGATAACGCTTTGGTTTCACTTAGGAGTATTGGCGCTAATGTCATCACCATGAAGAGCGAGGCTAATACTTGTCGGATGGCTACTGCTGGCAATTACGATATTTATGAACCACTTTGGCAGGCTCGTATTGAAAATACTGAAAATCACGATCCGTTCGTCGGGGCTTTTCTGGTTACCCGTTCACCAATTTCTGGTACCGTCCACACTTATATTTATGATGAAAAAGGCAAAACTTTTAATATCAACCAACTCATCCAAAAAGTAAATAATGAATATGTTGGTAATGGTAGCTGTGAGTATGGTGGTATTGGCTCCGTCACTAGCGTAGTAGCTGATGCTGGTCTTTATCCTGCCTTTGGCACCCTGAATCGCTCTGAATCTAAAGGTCTTTATCTTGAAAATGTTAAACTTCAGAACAAAAAAGATCTTGATATCTGCGTTAGTTCAGAAAATCATTCCTTGAATAGTATTGGTCGTCGTGCTATTCGTATTCACGCTGACGGCAGCAATTCTACCGCTGTTGAATTGATCGATATTGATAGTGAGGAGAATCCATGCCGAAGCTAAAGCCTTTTATTAGTCGTCGTGGTGACACTATTATAGAAGTAACTTTTTGTTTTGTAGTTTTTATTTTGGTTTCCGCCATTTCGGTTTCTATGATGAATCGTAGTTACGCAAAAATTCAAAATTCTTTGCAAATTACCACGGTGCGTAATGAAATTGATGCCCAAGCCGAGGCTTTGCGTTTTATCCATGAGTCCTATATTTCTGAGCGTGCTTTGGTTAAAACTAGTGGCCAGGACGACTCTGGTAAATGGCAAGAATATCGTGCGATTTGGGATCGCTTGACTAGCTTCAATAATGGGATGTCGAATAG
Source organism: uncultured Candidatus Saccharibacteria bacterium (assembly GCA_963543945.1). GTDB lineage: Bacteria > Patescibacteriota > Saccharimonadia > Saccharimonadales > Saccharimonadaceae > Nanosyncoccus. Next base: position 27,024 of record CAUUCN010000007.1, on the reverse strand, counting down.
TCCAACTGAAATCTCTAAATTTGAAGCGAATAAATGCTCCGAATATTACGACAAAAATAATATCGTGGGCGACAATCATAATATCTTTACCGATAAAGCCTTTATTTTAAATACTCGAAAACTCAAAGCTTCTGATCCAGAAAATACTATTCTTTCTGCCAAAGATCATCCAGAAATTTTTCAAGAAGCACCACTGGCTCCTCGCTTAGTTTTCTCATCGACTTCTACCGCTGGGACTTCGAATGGGGAAGATACGGATACTACTAATCTTAATGAAATTAATGATGGTACTAATTACAAAACCACTCCAGTTTTTAATAATCTTTATCGCGCCGAAGGCATTTGGATTGTGGCTGTACGTGACTTTACCAATGTTCCATCTAGCGCTCACTTCGATGCTAAGTATCGCGAAGATATGGACAAAAATTACCCTCCAGAATTTTACGATTTTCATATTCGCACCTGTTGGTATGGCCCAGGAGAAACCGTCCCGACCACCATTGGTACCATCATTCGTTTATATAATCCGGACTACATGAAGAGAGGTTAGATTAATTTATGCGTCAAAAAACTATACGATCAAAAATCAGCAATCGACCCCTTTCTGGCTTTACTATTATCGAAGTGACTCTCTCCTTGATGTTTATTTCGATTCTGCTACTTTCGGTAATTTTTGTCGCAGTGCATCTCTCCACTATCTACCAAAAGGGAAATACCATTAACGCAATCAATTCCACTTCGCGTCTACTTGTGGATGATTTCCAACGCGGGATTGCTACGGCTCCCGCCCGCTCCCTCTCTGATATTTGCCGTGTCGAATATGCTTCAAATAATAACGAGATGAATAAATGTTTGCAGGACCAAGCGAGAAAATATGTCTATCAGCAAAACTATGGCACTATCAAGGCTAAGCAAACTGGCAAACTACTCGAGAGTGTACCGCTTTCTGGTGTCTTTTGTTCTGGTCGTTATACTTATCTCTGGAATACTGGTTATGTGTTAAATTCCACGGATTACGAAATTATGAGCGGTAGTCGTGCTACTTTTAGTAATGGCGACACGGAAATTGACGATTATCGTTTAATTAAAATTGAAGATTCCGATCGCGCAATTTGTCGTTCTCATATGGAAGCCGCCGCCAATAATAACCGTGTTTATCAAGTGGCCGACATTGCCCCAACTTATAGGCTTACTGGTGCTGAATATAAAGAGGTCATGAAAAAGAATAACGAAGATATTGCACTGTATGATTTCACTATCTTCGCGCCGACCGAACATGCTCTCACCATGCAGAATTTTTATAGTGGTACTTTCATTTTAGCTACCTTGCGTGGCAATGTGGATATCACTGGTACCGGCGAATTTTGCAAGACGCCACCAGAAATGGGCTTGTCTTCTAGCTTTAATTATTGTGCCATCAATAAATTTAATTTTTCCGCTAGGACATCAGGTCAAAATAGAAAAGGAGAGGAATAATGAAAAAACTATTAATCACTAAACGCGGTTCTACTTCCATTATTGTGACGATTTTTGCCATGCTTTTATTTAGTATTATTGTGGTTGGTTTTGTACGCCTCACTCTTTCTGAAGCTGGCCAAACTAGTAATTCCGACCTTTCCAAATCCGCCTACGATTCCGCCCTTGCCGGCGTAGAAGATGCCAAGGTTGCCCTTCTCAAATATCATGAATGTTTGAACCGTTACCAAGAAGGTGGCTCGGATACTAACTGTAAAGAAATTATCGAAGCCATGCAAAATGGTATCAAAAATCAAGACTGCAACACTGTCGCAAATGTCCTCAGTCGTACCACTGATGAGCAAAAAGGCGTAACCATTCAAGAAGTAAAGAACAAGAATCTCGACCAGGGTCGTGGTGCTGATATGATGCAGGCCTATACTTGTGTAACACTTCAGGAAGACCTTAGTGATTATCGCTCTTCACTCAGTAGTGAAAATCGTCTCCGCATTGTACCAATCCGTAGTGACAAAATTAAAGAATTAAAATACGTCAATATTAAGTGGTTCTCTGACACTAATTACGCTAAGCTCCTAAGTAACGGCCATCAGCTATCTTGGAGTGAAAATGCCTCTCTTCCATCCGGTCAGTATTCCTTAGTACCACCACTAATCAATGCCTCATTTTATCAAGCCGATAAAAACTTTAAGATGAGTGACCTAATTACTGCCAGCGGTGATAATTCTACCGATCAGGGAACGATGTATTTAAGACCAAGCAAGAATGGTACTAATGAAATTAGAGCCAGTGAGGTCTCTCGTACCTTTGACAAACACAAGAATGAACTTTTCTACGTAAAGTGCCAGGAAGGTAATTTCTTCTGTTCACTCACTTTTGAAGTCCCAAACACTTTTAACAACTCCAACGACCGTAATACCGGTGCTACTTTCTTAGTGCTGTCGCTGCCTTACGGTGCTCCGGATACCGATTTCGCCATTTCACTTTACGACGCCAAGCGCAATCCGATTGATTTTACCGGCGTGCAGGCTAAGGTTGACTCCACTGGTCGCGCTAATACCCTTTATCGCCGTATCGAAGCTCGCGTCGAATTGATTGATAATTATTTCCCATATCCAGAATTTGCTGTTCAGTTGAATGACGACAAGAATAATGTTACCCGTAAAACTTTCTATACCACCAAAAATTGTTGGTATATGGAAGACGGTGATAAGGATACCTGTCCCGACTATCTGGAAAATGACGACTATGCCAATCCAGAGTAATGATCTGTGTTATGGACGATAATCTTCAAAAGCTAATCAAACCAGCTCCCAGTCGCATTCTTGCAAATATCTACAATCACTATCTAAGTGAAAAATTTTACCAAGAAATGACTCGTACCGGAAATTTTGACGGTCTCGATTTTACTTATTCCGCCGACAATTACGAAAACATTTCTGTTCTAAAATTGAGTAGCAAAAATCCGAACCTAAAATTTACTCTCGCAACTTTTTTCGACCAATCAATATTTGACGAAAAACTAGCAGAACGCGCCATTGAGCGAGTCTCGATTATTTTTAAAACCGATAAAACTAGTGTCAGTAATCTAAAAAGTGAACTTAAGAACTTGCATCACATTCCGTGGTCGACACAGAATCAAATTAGTGATACGGTTAATTCGCTCAATTTAAAACAAGAGCAAAATTATCAATTCAATCTAACCCTCTTTTTTACTAATATAACTCATGAGCTAAAGCCGCTAGCCACTTATCTTTTGAATAGAGTTTCTTTAATTTTAGACCAGTTGATCTATCTAGATAAAAATATCTATTTTTTAGGTGACGATAATTATTCGGATTTTTCAGATGATGAAAATTTTATCGGCCTGCAAAAAGAAATCTTTAGTTTAGATGAGCTCAAAGGTGTAAATTTAGATTCAGTTTTATTAAATTTTGAGCAAATCATTAGAGAAGATGACTTCATCGATAAGATTTATCAAAATATTCTATCTGAGCCGCAAATTTCTGATGAATTAATCTTTGATAATAGCGGATCAATTATTCAAGAAGATTATTGGACTCAAATTCAAAAATCAGAAATCGAAGAGCTAATTATGAAATTAAGTATTGAAACTTAATTAAATACGGAAACTGAATTCTTGGTGTAAAAATTTGACAGAAAAATCGTTGTAGATTATAATAGCTACATACGTCGCGGGGTAGAGCAGCCTGGTAGCTCGTTTGGCTCATAACCAAAAGGTCGTTCGTTCAAATCGAACCCCCGCCACCAAGTTTTAGAACCATCAGGTTCTTTTTTTATTTAGACCTTTCATCTGAAATTTATATTCAGCGCAAAATTCAGCTACCACCTTACCCGTATCTATAGTTTTTTACATTAAATTCTTGGCGGCAATTCTCACGATATCCGAGAAGCTCTCATTAATATGTGGCATTGAAGCATGTTCCAAGAGTGTTAAATCGCCATACATGCCAGCCACAATCTCCATCACTGCGAGGTCGGCATTTTTGGCAACGATTGTCGCACCTAGAAGTTTCTTATCTTTGTCGCAAATTAACTTCAAAAATCCTAGTTTCTCTCCCGCAATTAGGGAATGAGTGGCTTCGATTTCCGGTACAATCACAATCTTGCATTTAATGCCACGTGATAAGCAATCTTTTTCCGTCAATCCGACTGTCACGATTTTTGGTGTCGTATTCAATACGGTTGAGAAATGACGATAAGTTAAGGTTAGCTTATTGCGTTTTAAGATATTATTTACCGCTAGTGTTCCTTCGTAAGCCGCTTTTTCTGTCGAATGACCAACGGACTGTTTAATTGGGTTTGCAACTACATCTCCGGCTGCAAAAATATGGCTCACACTGGTTTCGAGCTGATCGTTCACGACGATACCTTGCTCGCTGAATTTAATCCCCGCATTTTCCAGACCGAGTTCGACGTTTGGACGATTATTAATCGCAAAAATAATCGCTTCCACACGCACAGTCTTCTCATCAGCACCACGTTTCATTGTTACTTTTACCGTAGCTACTCGACGTCCATTCGAGACAGTTTCATTTTTGTCTTTCTGAATCGCCACAACCTTTGTGTTGGTGAGAATCTTAATTTTTAGTTCTGACGTCAATTTATTGGTTACTACCTCTACCGCTTCTTTGTCATAACCTTCCAGAATCATCTCTTCTTTTTCTACTAGAATTACCTTGCACCCCATCTTCGCTAGGTATTCCGCAGTTTCAATTCCTTTTTTCCCGGCGCCCACTACTAAGACGATTTTCGGCAGCTTCTTTACGCGCATAAAGATGTCTTCCGGCAAATAGTAATTTGTAGTTTCAATTCCTGAAATCGCACTAAGATCCATACTTCTGCCAGTGCAGACCAAAAAGCGCTTCGCTGAATAACGTTTATTCGCTACAGCTATTTCATAAGGTGAAATAAAATGCGCATCGCCATGAATTAAATCGATCTTAAAATTTGCGAAAGATTTTTTCTTGGCTAGAATATATTTTTTCACCCGCTTCTGAATGGTTTCGAAGAGGGAAGGGTAGTTATAGGTCAGAGTGTCTTGATTATTACTTAACTGTAAAAACTTTTTCGCTTCGTAATATTGGTTTGCGATATCGGAAGCTGAAAGTTGTGCTACGCGATAAATATCGGACTTGCTGCCAACCAATTCGTTCTCGATAATTGCTACGCGAATTTTGCTTGCAGCTGCCGCTCTTGCCGCCGACATCCCTGCTGCACCGCTACCGATAATTATCAAATCATAATCAAATTTTTCACTCATCATTCATCCTTCTCTAAACCAGTTTGTTTCTTTGCTCAATCATGAACCCCAAGTCAGTATTAAACTTTTTTACCTCGTTCGCTAATTTCTTATCAAATTCACTTTGAGTTACAATAGTTTTCTTTTCTGCCCAAGACACCACTTTTTTTACGATAAATTCTACTGTCTGTGTATCTAGTTCTGGAATATTTTCAATCTTGCATTCCGTCTTTAGAATTTTCTTGATCAACTTATCTGTCACTGGCAGATTTTCGCTATTCTTTTTACGCATTAAAAACTTCCTGCCACTAATTTAAAAGCAATCAGAAATAATCCTAAAGTAATGAAGAGAATGCTTGAAATCAGTTTCGTGAAATCTAAATTATCTAGACGCCACTTTTGAATCTCCGCAGCTGTCTTGCCATGATGAATACTAAATTTTAATACTACTAGCGGCATCACTGAAATCGCCGTATAGGTTAAAATCATTACAATCTGCCAAAGCGCTGGTAGCTTCAAAAAGCTATCGGCTGAAACCAACATTAAAGCTAGGATGAATGGTAATTCCGCCACCACTGACAAAACACCTAGTGAAAAGGCCTCAATATTACTAGATGAATTTGCCGCGCGTTTGCGGATGTATCGGATGATTGACTTTGGCAACCAAAGTTCCGTGGATCTGTTGGTTTTATAGTAGAAGAACCACACGCAAATTGCAAGACTAAAAATTAAACAAATTAAAATCGTTAAACATAAAATAGTCAAATTACCACCGAATAAGACCATTAGCGCGTAACAGATAGAGGTTAAGAGTAAACTGGTCAAAAATATGTAACCCACGATGTAATTTGAAAGAAGATTTTTCGTTTTCTTCTTCAAATATCTTCCGGCGCTTTCGCGGTACAGCAAAAGAAATACCCCCGTGCTGAGTTGCATGGAAGACTGGGCCAGGGCGCTCAAAATTATCACCCCAAAAGTCAATAGTAAAGTTTGAACCTCCATTTAGCTATATTATATCATGCTTATGGTCAATCATATCTTGCTTATGACAATTTATAACTTGCTTATGCTAAAAATTTTTAAGGCTTCTTTCTATCTGTAAAACCAAAAATCTTTCCGCTTATGCTTCTCCTTTTTTCTTAAACTTGCTAAATTGCAGTCAAACAAATTAAGTGAGGTAAATATTAAAAAAGTACAATTCAGAAAGCGACCAGAAAAACCGATTATGTGGTGTTTTGCTACTGGTCTATTTTTATTATTTTTGTCCATCTTATTTTTAGATTTTCCCAGCGCCAAAAAGGATGACGCCTGGAGTCCTTTAAGTCTGAAAAGAGATGGAGGTCCCCAAAATTATTATAATATCGGTAAAGTTCCACAGAGGGCTGAGCTACTTGGATCTGTCAGTCTTGGCTCTCTGACGGGGAATTCTAGGACCGAAATTATCCTCGCCGAGGCACCAACCGATGCCGAACATCGCAGTGTTTTGCCGGACCCTAAATCCTGTCCAGAAGGGAAAATTCGTAATCCCTTAACTAATCGTTGTATTAAAACTTATGACGAACGTCATAAAAAGAAACCGAAAAAGCCGCAGGGGTCAGGGAAAACTCCAGCACCAAAAACCCCTCAGGAAAAACCTATACAACCTATACAACCTAAACAACCAAAGCCCACTAAGCCTAATCAGACTAAGCCAACTGAAAATATCGTGAATAAACCCTGTAAGTCTGGCTACATCAGAAATCAGGAAACTCATCGTTGTAATAAGATCGTCACGTCAAAACCAAATACACCAAAGCAATGTAAACCCGGATATTATTTAAATCAAGCTACTCATCGCTGTAATAAGGAGAATTCTCATGAAAATCAACCAAAGATCTGCAAGACAGGCTATTACCTTAATCCTCAGACGCATCGTTGTAAAAAGATTAGTCCTGCAGGAAATGCAAAGAAACCATGCGAAGTGGGTAAAACAATCAACCCAAAGAGCGGCCGTTGCGTAAAAATCCCAGTGCCAAAGACTCCTAAAACTTGTGGTGAGGGCAAAGAATTAAATCCAGCTACTAACCGTTGCAAGAAAATTGACTCAAAAGATGAAAAAACTCCTGCACCTTGTAAAGAAGGTTATGAGCGAAATCCAGAAACCCATCGTTGTCGTAAACAAAAGGCCAATACCGGTGCCACCGATAAGCTTGAGGTACCAAAAACTGGCGACCCTGAAAAAACACCCAAGCAATTTAATGGCTCTACGGCAATTATCGGCTCTTCAGTGGCTGGTATCGGTCTTCTACTCTTCCAATTTCGAGTCGAATTAATTGAATTTGTGAAGAAAATTTTCATCAAAAAATAGGTAAAAATCTCAAAAATCTTTTTAATTTTTCTCATTCACCCCTGTTAATTTAATAATTAGCAGTCTTGACATTAGAGTGCTAATTAGCTATACTTAAGACAAATTAGCAGAATAACCGCTAAAGTGCCAAAAATAATAAACAAGGAGTATTTATGAGTAAAATTATTGGTATTGACCTTGGTACAACTAACTCCGCTTTCGCCTACATGGTAGCCGGAAAGCCAGAAGTAATTACCAATGCTGAAGGTGATCGCACCACCCCATCTGTTGTGGCTGTGACTAAAAAGGGTGATCGCCTCGTTGGTAAAGTTGCCCAACGTCAACGTGTTACTAACCCAAAGAACACCATCTATGGTATTAAGCGTCTGATTGGTCGTAAGTTTGATGATAAGGAAGTTCAACGCGATCTCGACATTATGCCATACAAGATTGTTAAAAAAGGTAACGGTGTGGCCGTAGAGATGGATGGTAAGGAATATACCCCAGAAGAAATCTCTGCCATGATTCTTTCCAAGATCAAGGCTGATGCTGAGGCCTTCCTCGGTGAGAAAGTTACTGAAGCTATCATTACTGTTCCTGCCTACTTCGACGACTCTCAGCGCCAAGCTACCAAAGATGCTGGTAAAATCGCTGGTCTTGAAGTCAAGCGTATTATCAATGAGCCTACTGCCGCTGCTCTCGCTTACGGTCTCGAAAAGAAGAGCGAAGAGAAAATCGTGGTCTTCGACCTTGGTGGTGGTACCTTCGATGTTTCCATTCTTGAATTAGGTGACGGTGTCTTCGAAGTGCTTTCTACTAACGGTGATACTCACCTTGGTGGTGAAGACTTCGATAACCTTATTGTTAACTTCCTCTGTGATAAATTCAAAGAAGAATCTGGTATTGATGTCAAAAAAGACGCTGCCGCTATGCAACGTATTAAGGATGAGGCTGAAAAGGCTAAGAAGGAACTTTCTTCCGCTAAGGAAACCGAAATTAACCTTCCATTCCTCTCTGCCGATGCTGATGGTCCAAAACACTTTGAATACACTTTGACTCGTTCGAAGATGGAAGAATTGGTCTCTCCACTTATCGAACGTCTTGCTGACCCAGTTCACAAGGCTCTTAAGGATGCTAAACTTTCCACTAGCGATATCAATGAAGTGGTGATGGTTGGTGGTATGACTCGTATGCCAGCTGTGGTTGAAAAAGTAAAGGAACTCTTCGGTAAAGAACCTATGCAGGGTGTTAACCCAGATGAGGTCGTAGCTGTCGGTGCTGCTATTCAAGGTGGTGTACTTCAAGGCGACGTGAAGGATGTTCTCTTACTCGATGTCACTCCGCTTTCTCTCGGTATCGAGACTATGGGCGGTGTTTCCACCAAGCTTATCGAGCGCAACACTACCATTCCTACCTCAAAATCTGAGACTTTCTCCACTGCCGCTGATAATCAGCCACAGGTAGAAATTCACGTCTTGCAAGGTGAACGTGAAATGGCTTCCGATAACAAATCCCTTGGTCGTTTCGTACTTGACGGTATTGCTCCAGCTCCACGTGGTGTTCCTCAGATTGAAGTTACCTTCAATATTGACGCTAACGGTATTCTAAATGTTACCGCTCGCGACAAGGGAACCGGTAAGGAACAGAGTATTACTATTCAAAACTCTGGCAACATGTCCAAAGAAGACATCGAAAAAGCTCAAAAAGACGCCGAGCTCCACGCTGATGAAGACAAGAAGAAGCGCGAAGCTATCGATGCTAAGAATCACCTAGAACAAGCTATCTATCAATATGAAAAAATGCCTGATGAATTCAAAGATAAAATCTCTGATGAAGATAAAGAAACCATCAAGAAGGCAGTCGAAGAAGCTGAGGAAGTCTTAAAAGATACTAACGCTGAAGCTTCTAAATACGAAGAAGCCGCTAAAGAATTAGCTAATAAAGTTATGCCAATCGGTGCCAAACTTTACCAAGCTAACTCTGCCGACCAGGCCAATCCAGAAGCTGGCAAATCTAACCCAGATGAACCAGTCGAAGGTGAAGTCGTCGACAAATAAGACTGCTAAAAAATCTCGAATCTCTAAATACATAAGGCACTAAACAGCACCCCGCCCCGGCGGGGCGTTCTGTATTTACAACATATATGCTAAAATAAAGCAAATTAAAGAGTTCATTATGAAAAAATTTATTAAACAATTCCAAAAAACTTCTAATCTCGCTAAGCTAGATTTAATTATCAAGTTCCTTATTGCCTTTTCTGGTGTCGCACTCACTGTCATGCATTTCATCGATCCAGCTACCTGGCATAAACTACCAAGCTATCTCGTGACGGTCATCCTACCTTTTATCCCGGACCTAATCGCGAAAATCAATCTTCATACCTCGACCAAGCTTCGTCTTGCCTATAGTTCTTTTTTGGTTATCGCTATGGTGCTTGGCATTGACCTCGATTGGTATAAAACTCTGATTATTTTTGGTAACCCAAGTTATGATAAAATCGTCCACACTTTATCAGGTGTATTTTCCGCCTTTCTCGCCAAAGAAATTCTCGACAATGTCTATGATGGTAAAGATTCTGCCGTAAAATCCACTTCCACTTCAAGTACTTCAGCCGTAAAAGTTAAAAAATATTCCACTGCCTTCGCTTTTCTCTTTATTGTTTCTTTTGTTTTCTTTATCGCAGCTGCCTGGGAATGTTTTGAATTTTCCTATGATCAACTTTGTGGTGGTCATATGCAGGAACTGAACGCTCCGGGCGTCGGCGATACCATGGGGGATATAATTTCTGCTGGTATCGGTGGCATAATTTTTGCCTTTTTCTTACGCAAAAAGTAATTTTAATAAATTAATAGTCAATCTAAAAATTAGAATAAGTCTTTAAAATGAAAGCGAAAAATTCTTCCAAAAATCAGGATTACATGCAGCAAGTCACCGCACGTGAAACGGAAATTCTTTTGCAGGAACTCACAAAAACTCTAAAAAATAATGTGTCAGGTGACGTTGTGGAATTTGGCTGCTACAAGGCAGATACCTCTGTACTTTATCAAAAACTTTTAGAATCGATGGGGCACGGCATCCCTATCCAATCGGAAAATCAAGCCGCTCAGGCAAGTCAGAAAATACTCTGGCTCTACGATTCTTTTGAGGGGCTTCCCGCTAAAACTCGTGAGGACAATTCGGCAGCTGGTGATGCTTTTCAGGCTGGGGAATTACTTGTTACCAAACGCGAAGTTATCGAAAAATTTAAGAAAATGGGGCTCAAACTTCCTAAAATCAAGAAAGCCTTTTTTGATGATCTTGATATCATATATGATATACCAGAAAAGATTTCCTATGCCTTTCTGGATGGTGATTTATATCAATCTATCAAAACCAGTCTACGTCTCGTTACCGACAAAATGTCGCAAGGTGGCGTAATAATTGTGCATGATTATAACAATCCAGAATTACCAGGTTCCGCCCGTGCTGTGGATGAATGGTTGAAAGCCCATCAATCCAAAGTCGCTAGTTTCCGCGTCGCCGAAACTCTCGCGATTATTTATTGCGCCTAGTAATTTTTTTGAAAATCTCAAAATAGAAAATGATTTACATCGGTGTATCGATGATATACTAAATTTATAAAAGGAGTATTTATGGGTGTAGAAATTGAAGGTAGAATCATCAATATTAATCCAGAAGAAACCAAAAATAAACTCTTAGAATTAAATGCTAAGCCACTAGGGTCCTATAATTTCAAAAGATATACTTTTGATTCAATTCCAAAATCAAACGCTCGTTGGGGGAGACTCCGAACAGATGGTAAGAAAACGACTTTGACCGTAAAAGAGATTGTCGATGATTCGCTTTCTGGTACTAACGAATGGGAGGTTACTGTAAATGATTTTGATGAAGCTTTGATAATCCTCGAAAAACTTGGTCTGTCGCATAAAACTTATCAAGAAAATACCAGGGATGAATTCCTATTAGGTGACTCTAAAATCTCGATTGATCATTGGCCAAAGCTCGGATATCTTCTCGAAATCGAATCTGAAAAAGTTGAGGATGTAATAAACTGCGCAGAACTTTTAGGTTTTGATGAAGAAGAAATTATCACTACCGATATTAAATCGTTATATTTAGAGCGGGGAATAGATTTGGATGATTTACGTGAACTTAAGTTTTAAAAATTAAATACAAATAAAAAACGACCAAATAAATAGTCGTTACATAATAATGGTAAGCTTTTGCTATCGCAAAATCTTTCCATTCTGCGTCGGTCAAATAAGGAAAATAAATTTTCTTTATTTTTCCTCCTTGAATGGTCGGGGCGACAAGACTCGAACTTGCGACCTCAGCGTCCCAAACGCCGCGCGCTACCAACTGTGCCACGCCCCGAAACACTACTCTTTTAATCTACCACATTTCCGTTAATTATGCAATAAATATGTTAAAATTATAGATATGAATAATTCAAATACTGATTCGAATCGTCCTAAAATCAAATTTGTGAAATCAAATAATAACAAATCGAAGAAAAATGGCCCTTCGAACACCTTTCGCTCGCTCTTTTCTACCTTCTTATTAATTATTTTATCGCTTGCTTTTTGGAATTATCTTACTGGCAACGGTGAAAACGCTCATAAGGAAGTTCCACTTTCCGAGGTGATCGCTGAGGCTAACCAAGAAAATGGCAAAATCCAGGAAATTAATGTTGCTGGCAATAATCTTACCATCACTTATAAGGATCAAAAAGCCAAAAAATATTCCAAAAAAGATGGCGCCGGCACGCTTTATGATCAGGGACTCACGGTCAAATGTACCGATAAAACTGGCAATGAGGCTACTGAATGTTTGAAAAAATACCCAAATATCACCTATTCTGATGATATCGATCTTCTTGGCATAATTCTAAATATTGCCTCTCTTCTCATCCCAATTGCTATCGCGATCTTCCTCTTTAGTCGCATGCTCGGCCAAGCTCAAAGCGTGAATAAAGAAAGTATGAGCTTTGGTAAATCTCGTGCCAAACTTTACGGTCCAGATAAAAAACGCGTCCTTTTCACCGATGTGGCTGGTAACGAAGCTGCTAAGCAGGATCTTTCCGAAATTGTCGATTTTCTCAAGAACCCTAAAAAATACGAAAAACTTGGTGCCAAAATCCCTCGTGGTGTCTTGCTCGCTGGTGATCCAGGTACCGGTAAAACTTTGATGGCCCGTGCCGTAGCCGGCGAAGCCAACGTTCCTTTCTTTAGTATTTCCGGTTCTGAATTTGCTGAAATGTTCGTCGGTGTCGGTGCTTCTCGTGTCCGTGACCTTTTTAGTAAGGCTAAGAAAAACGCCCCAAGTATTATCTTCATCGATGAAATTGATGCTGTAGCCCACAAACGCGATTCTCGTGGTGGTGCCGGTCGTGAAGATGAGCAAACTTTGAACCAAATTCTCGTTGAGATGGATGGTTTTGATAATGAATCTGGCGTCATCGTGATTGCCGCGACTAACCGTATCGATATGCTAGATAAAGCTCTACTTCGCCCAGGTCGTTTCGATCGTCATGTCGAGGTAACTTTGCCGGAGCGCAAGGATCGTCTCGAAATTTTGAAGGTACATTTCAAGAACAAACCAGCCGTCGAATCTATTGACCTTGAATCTCTCGCCAAGAAAACTGCTGGTTCCTCTGGTGCTGATCTTGCCAATATCGCCAACGAAGCCGCCATTACCGCAGCGAGAGTTGGTCACAAGGAAATCACTAATAAGGATCTTACTGAAGCTTTCGAGCGTGTGGCGATTGGTCCGGAACGCAAATCCAAGGTGATGAACGACGAAGAAAAGAAGCTTACCGCCTATCACGAAGCTGGCCATGCCGTAGTTGGCCACGTCCTTCCAGATTCTGATCCAGTGCATAAAATCACCATTATTCCTCGTGGTCATACCGGCGGTGTTACTTGGTTCTTGCCGCCAGAGGATCGCAGTTATAAAAATATTTATGAACTCAAGGATGTGATGGCTCGTGCGATGGGTGGTCGTATCGCGGAAAAAATTATTTTCGGTGAAGATCGTGTGACCACTGGTGCCGCTTCAGATTTGAAGCATATTGCCGAACTTAGCAAAGATATGATTTTGCGCGAGGGTCTTGGTACCAAGACACGCAACCAAGTTTTTCCAGCCGACGAAGCTTCTTACTATGCGCTTTCCAGCAGCAAACCTTATTCTGAAAAAACCGCTGAGCTTATCGACCAAGAAATACGTACCTTTACGGACGAAGCCGCTAAGCGCGCGGAAGCTGTTTTGCTTGCTAACCGTGAAATTCTCGATCGTGTAGCTAACGCACTTCTCGAAAAAGAAACCCTCGAAGAAGAAGATCTCAAGGATATTTTCGAAGGTAGCAAGTTGCCAAAGGAAGCTAAACTTTACTAATAAGAGAACGCTAAACCTTACTAATAAAAGAATACTAAACTTTACCAATAAAAGAGCGTCAAACCTATGCAAATCAAAAGTCCCTACTACCGCGTTTCCGTCAAAGCCAAAATCAACTTTAATGGAAAAATTCTTTTAGTTAAAGAAGATGGTAAGAAGTGGGATTTGCCAGGTGGTGGGATTGAGCATTACGAGACTATAGATGAAGCCCTAAAAAGGGAATTAACTGAAGAAATCGGCGTAAGTGATTTTATCATCACTTCCGGTCCCAAAATCTTCAAGATGATTGATGCCGCAGCGAATAGACCACTTATCTTCATTGCTTATGAATTAGAATTAGACCCTGCTACTGAATTTCATCCATCAGATAACGTTGAAATTGGTCTATTTGACCCGGGAAAAATTCAAGATACCGTCTCCTACTCCCCGGAATATTCTGACTATATTCGAGAATAATAAAAGTAAACTACAGTATTGTGTAATTAATTCCATCGAAAAACAGCACATCGTCATCTGTTAAATGACGTACCTTAAATCCCCTAGAAGTAAGTTTCTCTGTAGTTTCCTTTATTCTTTCGAAATATTTTTCTTTTTGGGTGTGTGGAATAACCACTTCATCAAAAATCCCCATTCCATTAAAATTTTCTAGATTTGGTGCTGATCCTGGATTATCAAATTTTTCCGCGCCCTCAATTGTTGGACAGCAAACTATTGACCCTGCACTAGACCCGATATAAATTCCGCCTCTGCTAATGAAATTTTTTATAGCCCTATCTGCGCCACTTTTCTTCAATTTTTCCATCAAATAAAAAGTATCTCCACCAGCAACCAGTAAGATATCAGCCAGGGCAAGCGATTCATCGATCTCTTCTTTCGTTTTATTTTTTAAATCTAAATCGGTTACCTCAATTCCATATTTTTGCAGGGCAATTTTATCGGCTTCGACAAAATCCTTATTCTCATACGGGTCCCCAGCAGTCGGAATAAAGACAGCTCTTTTTCCGGCTAATTCACCGCCTTCATTTTTGCTAATTTTTCCCATGGTCATCATGGCATAAGATGCAAGATAAACTTTCATAACGATCGTCTAAAATCTCCATTTACCACTAGATTAGTTTAATGCGAATCCCAATCACCCCAAATTCCGCCTGCTTCTCTTCGGAATAAAATTCTCCAAGCACCTCTAGTAATTCTTGTTTCGTCATAGAACTATCCGCCAGAATAGAAATATCAAAATCTTCAAATAAATCAGCAAAAGAATTATATCGCAAGAGTCCAACTACCTCTGCCTTGAATTTTTCGTCATCTGATTTCGCAAACTCAATAATATCTCCAAGCTGAATTGATCGTCTCTTTTCATCATAAAGCCGAAGCTCGATGCGCTTAGTCCTGTCCTTAATGAAATCGAAATATTTTGGCTGCAGATTCATCTCGTGTATTTTCATATTTTTATTATATTACAGTGTTACGATATGGGAGGATTTATCTTATCACTCAGGGATTTTTTATTTAAATATTTCTTTATATTAGCTATGTCCTGCTGTCCTTGGGGAGATTACGTGATTCCTTAAAAGCTAAAATCGTTTTGATATCTTCAAGATTAAATTCATCACCCTCTTCCATATTAAAATGATCTTTTTTATCAACAACTATCTCCAATGTGTCACTTAGATGATAAAAATTGCAAGAATTTAATTTATCAGGTGTCATCTTTAATCTATCTTTTACATTGTTAAATAATTCTTCGGATATGCACAAGTCAATATCAGAACATATTTCGCGAATTCCCCGCAATACTAACGACGCTCCAGAGAGAACGTAGTATTCATTTTTAGGTAATTTTAAGTCTCTTAGCCGTCTTATAATTTCTTGTCTATTCATCGCATTGAATCCATAATTTTATATTTTGATAACTTTTCCTCTGGTTATTTCTATGTTCTTTCCGTTACAATATGCTATAAGGTAGTCTTTCCTTATTTGTGGTTAGTTCCTAGAAATAAGTTTAAGAGCTATCTTATTTTTGTGCAATATTTTGTTGCAAAGGTCCTGGACCTTAATGGATATCTTGCCAAATTTTAGATATTATGTTATATTGTGGATAGTATCTTCTACGCGAAAGGGGGTGAAATATTATGAAGATAGGTAACTTTAATAGTTGGCAAGAGAAGCCTAAAAAGCGTCTGTCAACAGCAAGCATGCAAGATGTGCTGGCCGGCAAGAAGATTTTTGCCAATGCTGGCGGAGACTGTTGCTGCACCGGAAGTGGTGGAGACGGGAGTGGAAGCTGTTCGAGCTGCGGCTCGTGCGGAAGCAACACCCATTAACACCAGAGGTGTCGATGGTCTCATGGGTGGGCCTTCGTGGCCCACCCTATCTATTAGTTTATCGAGGGAGGAATGCTATGGGCGTTGGTACATTTTCAATACAATGGCACATAACCAATGGCTGCGATCAGAGATGCAAGCATTGCTACATCTTTAACTCGGAGAAGCCAGCGCCAATGGAGAAGTGGGAATTCCGCAATGCGGTAAAGCTGCTGGACTCTTATGAGGATTTCTGCACAAAATATGACAGAAATCCGAATATCGCCTTAACCGGCGGAGACCCTATTTTGCATCCGCATTTTTGGGACATTGTTCAAGAGTTGAAGAACAGAAAAATCCCATTTGTCGTGCTTGGCAACCCGTTTCATATTGGCGCAAAAGAAGCAAAAAGACTAGTGGACGCTGGATGCTGGTGCTATCAAGTCTCGTTAGACGGGATGAGAGAGGCGCATGACGCGATGCGAAAGCCGGGTTCGTTTGATACAACAATTAAATGGCTTAGAGCGGCTCAAGATTGGGGTATTCGAACCTCAGTGATGACAACCGTGTCGCGAGTTAACTACGAGCAAGTTCCAGAAATTGCGGAACTTGTTACGGATATCGGTGTAAACGTATATGCGTTCGCCAGGTATTGCCCAACACATGGCGACGCGGAGTCCAATCTGTCTCCGACTGAATATCACGCTTTTCTTGAGCGGATGTGGAATTTCTATCAAAAGAATGTCCACCGAGGAACTGCATACGCATTCAAGGATCATCTCTGGAAAGTCTTGTTGTATGAGAAAGGCATTTTGCAAGTTGAAGATGATGACGATATTGTGTATGACGGTTGCCATTGCGGGTTTACTCATCTGACGTTTTTAGAGAACGGTGATGCGTATGCCTGTCGGAGGATGGAGAGCAAAATTGGTCACTTCCCGGACAATAGCGTCGAGGAAATATTTTTTGGAGATGCTCTGCAAAAATATCGCGAGATCGAACAGATTAGCGAGTGTGGAACCTGTAAACTCCTGAAATATTGCCGCGGCTGCAGGGCCGTTGCTTACGGCACTACCGGCAACTTCTTATCCAAAGATCCACAGTGCTGGTTCCATCTAAAGCCAACCTAAACCGAAGAGCTCATTGAAAATGGGCTCTTTTTTTTGTATCATATACCATGTATGAGTAATGAACTTCCCTTCGTAAGAAAAGCACTGAGCATCCTCAATGGGCATGAAAAAACCGCCATAGATTTAGGATGCGGGTATGGACGAAATTCCTTATTCTTGGCCAAAAACAACTTCAACGTCGTAGCGGTAGACAATTATCAGGAATGTCTTGATAAAATTCAGACGGAGGATTTTGGTGGCAAGATTAAAACAATGAATGCGGATTTGACGGACTTCAAATTTTTCCAAAAATTTGATTTTATACTATGCACTTTTGTCTTACATTATTTTGAAAAAGACACCTCAAAAAGAATAATCGCCGATGCGATTAACCATCTAAACCCTAAAGGTGTATTAGCGATCGCCCTAATGAAAACTCCAAACAGATTGAGTTTCGAGGAGCTAAAAGAGGAGGTTGCAGGTCTATCTACTTTGGTCTGCACCAAAAAGATAATCCACGATGAGCCTCATCCGGGAGCGCAATATCCGCACGAGCACGATGTGTTATTCTACATTGGAGAGAAGCCTCAAGATTAAAACAATAAACGCTACCCGCTCCCTAAATAACTATCTATAACCCGTCTCGCCTCGTCAAAGCCAACGGCGAAGACCACCAAATAACCTTGGTCTTCTAGCAAAGATAAAAGCTTCACCTGCTCGGCTATATGGTCGGAGGCGTACTAGCCGTCCCGTTTCTTGATGCGAGTTTCGTCTCGCTTTAATTCAATAAAAAGACCAGCATATCCATCGCAAGGTTTTGCGATGAATATGTCTGGCCATACTCTCCTTCCGTCATTTTGTCGCTTCTGGAAATTTGCCTGGTAAAAAGACAACTTCACTCCGGAGCCGAAGTCTGAATGAAAAATCACTTTCGGATAGCGAACCACCAAATAATCAGCAAGCATTACTTAGATTTCGCTCTCTCTAATTGTTTTCATTATACCTCTCTTAAAAAACCGCAAATCTCTGGCACAAATGGATAGGTTACCTCTTAGAATAAGAACCTAAATATATAAGTGGATGATAAGGTGCTTACGACTACCGTACTTAAGGTACGAGTTCACCTGGACCTAATTTTGGTTGGTAATCTGGATCTTGAATAAACAACGTCCGTAACCTACCCATTTGTACTAAAGAGTATATTAGCTAAAATGGAATCGCTTCCATGTTGATCAGCCCCTCCGGGATATCCTTCGGAACCTCTTTTTCCTGTCCCAATTCCAAGTTCACCCCTTCATCCAAAAACACCGAAACCAGCTTCGGCTCAGATGAGGCGGTGGCATGCACCTTGATCAATAGTTGCGATGCATGAGGAGTAGCGAGCAGAACCCCAACCTCGTAGTAGCGATTCTTCTCGGCTCCATTCTGGTCCGTATAGGATCCATTCTTCACTTTGAGTGATGCGATTTTCTCTTATAGTTTGCTCCCATTAGAAACTCAACCTCTCAATTCTTTCTGCGAGTTTATTAGCTCGCTTTAAAGACTCAGTTTCAAAAGCCTTAGCCTCGCTGAGACGGTCTTCAACATCTTTACACTTGATATCAAACACTTGTAGCTCTAGTTCCGGAATTACATCTGTATAGACGATAAAGTGGAGAGTCTCCAGATCATCATTCACCATGAAGTACTTGAGCACCTGTGCGATGCTTCTGCCTTCAAGAAAATCTCTTTTAGTGCCTTACTACGTTGAATTTCTATGGATTTGGCTATACAATATGCCATAGGTAGATCTCCTATTTAGTTTTGCTTTAACTTTAAGTATGGATCTACCTATTTTTATTGGCAATACTTATTGCCTTTTTGTTGCAAAGGTCCTGGACCTTAACGCACATATTGACATTTAACCATAAATGTTATATAATGCAACCAGATTCTGATATTCAGAGAGAAACTCATGTTACTGCTCTGGATAGGCCAGAGTAGTTCATTCAGAAAGAGGTATTATTATGAAAAAAACTATTTTCGTTACCATGTTGGCCGTAGTAGCTTTTGCTACGAATGTTCTTGCAACCGAAGCTGAGGCTGGTGTCCTAGGCTTAAAACCTAGCGCTAACCAAGGCGTTACTCAGTCTAGTGGCAATACTAGCACAACGAACACGGATGTTCAAAACGTGCAGTATGACACTAGTAAATACCAGTTCCCAGCACAGCAATTAAAGGCTGAGAATAAGACCTTTGATGCCACCGACTGGCATCTTTATCAAAGATTTGATAATGGTCAACTGATGTATTATCAGTGGGCCGAAGATACCGGCCATATTATTGAAGAGGGGCGACCCAATTCAAGTGGCATGGGCAAGCAATATGGGGTTGAGGGGCTTCGTTCTCTTGAGCCATTATATGCGAACCCAGAAGGTTGGGAGCGTGAGGTGACTGAGAGCCCGGAAGTTGATGGATATCGTGATATCATCCCAGATAAGATCGTAGTTTTTGAGTCCAAAAGAACTGATCAATTTGGATTGCGTATCCAACTTGAAACTCCTGTATTCTCGAACCCTGAACTCACATATTGTCAAGCTATGACTGTGATTCTGCCAACAGATTTTGATGCTGGTGTTGGTATGTGGGATATCTTTTATCCAAAGCAAAAGTATGAGTTTCAGGCAAAGGCTCGTGCTGAAGGAAAATTGAAACATGTTTATAGTGAAGCTTTCTTTTCTCTAAAGCGTAACGTTACAAACGTACGTTTATATCGTGATAATCAGAATGAAGTATTATATATTTCTACTGATCAACTCGATAATTTGAGAACCATGATGCAGTTTACAGCCACTAAGCCATTTGGTCAGCTGCATAAGGAAATCAAAAATTATGGCTTCATCGACTTCCATAGTGGAACGAGACTTCTTTGGTAAAACCTCTATTCAAAAACCATCCAATTTTATTGGGTGGTTTTTTATATATATCGATATGTGAGATATGTTATACTATAAGCATTATAGGAGGCGTAATGATTAAATATGTGAAAACTACAATAGTGGTGACAGTAATTTTTTTAATGTCATTTTTAATCATAAATCATAACGCGTATGGCAATACAAAGCATGATGTTACTCATGGTAATGATGCGGGTGATCTTAAAAAATGCAAAGTCGGTGGCACTTGTTATACAAAAAGAAACGGTGAATACAGCGGTTTAGCATGGTTTTATTATGATTTTGAGGCAAATGGAGTTTCAGATGAAAAGAGGGATACTTTTACCTTTCGAGACCTTTTAAACAATAGAAGACCTGGGTTTCCGGTAGATAATTCATTAATGCCAGGGGTGAACCCAAATACTAGGATGTCCTGCAAAAATTCTCGTGGAGTTTACGTTTTTGGATATCCGCTTTATCAAAAAACCGCTAATGGCTTTCGTAGTACCGGCGGTATTATGTTTCCCCAAAAATACTCCGAACGCTTTAAGGGTGGTGTATATCACAGTGGTACGCGCATTGATGGACTAAAAGGCGAGGCTGAAACGCAGAACGACTATAATGGTAGTGCCTATAATCAATTCTCCGCAGAATACGAAGCTCAATGGCAAACCCATGATGTTTCATGGTTCTGCAGTCGCCAAACTATTGATCCCATCAAGAAAGAAGACGAATCTGATAAAACCAAGCCACCTATTACCGCTCAAACAACCTGTTCTCAATTATCTGGTAACTTCGGCGCCTACTACAAAGGAAACACCTCCGCCGATACTGGCGTAGTGAATCACTCCTACTCTGGTACTCTCGGTCATAATTCTTGGCAGAAAAACTTCCAGGGTAAAAACTACGTCTTCGCCAAGCCAGGCGATCGTGTCCAATTCTATGAAACTTTCTGTTTTCCGATTCAACAGGTTGGTATCCAGACTGGGAGCGCTCACGTGAGTAGTGCGGATCCGCCAGGCGAAAGCAACTTCCAGATTTTTGCCCAGAAGAATGGTTCAGAGAATAATCAATATTTATTCGGCGACTCTCCGGTTCATGATGGAAATTATCACTCAATCGGCCGCGGAAATAAGCGTCCATTTAGTGGTAATGGACTCGAAACTAGCGACTATGGCTTCACTGCTTATTCGCCAACTCAAAACGCCTCTTCTGAATATGGTTGTCAAACCAATTACTATCGCATGTACGCGCCGAAATTAACTGTCGGTTATCAAATTCCAGGCTTTATCGATTATCAGCACGGTTGTAATTCTGCCGATAAAACCGGGTCTACCACTGAAGTTGGTACGGTAATTTCCCAAGGTATCCGCTATGATAACCTCCGCGCTTGGTATAACAACTACACGGTTTGGACTGGTAAATCTGATAAAAGCGGTAAGCCTGCCCAGAATGCGAATCATTACAATTATGGCTCTTACGAGAGTGCTAGTGATGCTAATAGTCGAAATTCCATGTGGGGTTATCAAGGGAGTGAAGAAATAGCAATTCCGATTTACAAAAAAGGCTCGTCTTATTGTGTTTCATGGAGACCAGACGGTGGTTGTAAACGATATAGGCGTGAAAAAATCTTTGATCACTATGACTACGAATATAAAAGAACCTATCCAGACAGTCACGTCGGTACTACCACGCAAAACCTTGGCCAAACCGAAAAGAAATCCTCTGTCTACACCCCATACAATTTCAATACCTCTATTCATAGCTACATCGAATCCTCCAGCGGTGGGGTCGGTTTCCTCGGCGCCAGAATTAGCATTGGTGCCAATTATGGCGTCGCCCCGCGCGCAAACGAATTGGTCTCCAAAACTCCTTACGCCACCCATACCCGCGACGACCAAACCGTAAAAGTTTACGAAATGATCGTCGACGAAAATTACCCAGAGTCTAAGCTCCAAGAACAGACTATCGCGAATGGTAACATTTGCCGTGGCTCCGGTATCGAGCGTTGTGAATTAGTCGACACGGTCAAAGGTACTATTAACGCCGCTGGTAAGTTTACTGGAGACTTTCTCAATACCGACACCTACGATCGTACTATTCCAGACGATCTTCCAGGTGGTGGCCTCGGCAAGAAATATTGTAC
Organism: uncultured Candidatus Saccharibacteria bacterium; assembly: GCA_963543945.1. Taxonomy (GTDB): domain Bacteria; phylum Patescibacteriota; class Saccharimonadia; order Saccharimonadales; family Saccharimonadaceae; genus Nanosyncoccus. The sequence goes on along the minus strand of CAUUCN010000007.1, from coordinate 4,596 downwards.
TCGCTCCGTTATCTGGCCAGCTTCCTCCCACGATTCAGATAGTAATACTGTCGAGAATAACATGTCCGGCTCTGCCATGAGTGGTGGCAATAATCTTCATCACGTTTCCGCTGCCTCTTGCGTTACGCTTGCCAAGAAGCCAAACTTCCAAGTCCTCGGCGGTGGTTTCTATATTAACGGTACGATCAAGACCGCTATTTCGGAAAAAGCTGTTGGTGGTGGCCTCGGCGCCTATCCTTCCGCTGAAACCCGATCCTTCGGCTCTTGGGATGAATTTGGTGTCCTCGCCGCCGGCAAAGTTCTCGGCTTCGGTTCCGGTGCTGCTATGGGTTATGAAGAGGGCTATAATTTTAATCTTCCTCGTGGTGGTATCATGAATGCCTACTATACTTTCATTGGTCCTACCGGCCCGAATTCAGTAGTCTCTGGCATTAGCAATATTAGTCACATGACTATCGCTAACGATAAAAATGGGCCAGGCAATTCCGGCATCTCCCGTATCGGCTCCGCCGTCCTCGCCCGCCTCAAAGCTCGCTTCCGCGACACTATTATTCGAAATTCTAGCAATACCATCACCAGCCTCACCTCGAATGAAACCTCCGCAAAGAACTATCTCGGCCTCTCCCAGCTCTACCATCAGGGAGATACTAGTCTTAGTGTCATGAATAGCACCGCCAATTTTTATCAATTCGATCGTGGTGGCAACCTCATCGCCAGAAGCAACACTACCGGTGAAAAGCTTATGAATACCCTCGCCATGTACGTCGACGGTACCCTTACTATTGATCGTAATATCAATATCGCCCACGAGACCTACAATGCCGTAGACGATTTTCCACAAGTTCTCATCTTTGCCAAGAAAATCAACATCACCAGTAACGTCACTAATATCGACGCCTGGCTAATTCTCGATGAAGATTATGGCGATAACCAAATCGATACCTGTTCCGATAATCACTACCCGAACGCTCTCTCTTGTAACGAAACTCTCACCATCACCGGCCCCGTCTTCGCTAGAAAACTCATTCTTAACCGCACCGCTGGCTCCCACACTGGTGGCGGCCGTGCTGGTACCCACCCGCTTCAGACCGGCTCGACCGGCACCTATTACGCCGAAGGCTCCATCCACCCAGCCGAAGTCTTTACTCTCCGCGCCGATGCTTATTTCTGGGCCTACCGCCAATCCCTCAGCGGCGGCCAAGCCTACATGGTCTACTCTCGTGAAATCGCGCCAAGGTATTAGTTTTACGCTTGAGAAATTATTTTAGACACCAGTCGTATAAAGTTCAGTAGCTTGTAATTTTACGATGGACGTACTATATAATATATAACTTGTAAATAAATGGAGCATCGATATGTGGGAAATGACTGAAAGCGAATTAAGTGAGGTTATCTCAAAATATCAAATGCCAGAAGGTCGATATTTAGTAGAGCAAGAAGGCTCTTTTGGGGAGAGTGAATTCTTCTGGGTTATCCAAAATCAGTTGACTAACCAAAAGTATTTATTAATAAATACTTATTCACATCATGGTGTCGAGGCTGAAGTTAAATTTTATCGCGAGTGTGGTTTTGATAATCTGGAGGCTATCCCAAGAAAAATTGAAACTTTGGAAAACACAAGCGATGCTGATAATGAGATTTTCAAATATCTTTTTGGGCTATATTCTATTTTTGAAATAAAATCATAAAAAAGAGGAGTATAAAATACTCCTCAATAAGGCGGTTTTCAAGAATTATGGACATATACTTTGGTCCCAGATAGTAATGTCTTTAGTGTCTGGTTCTCTAAGAAATACAATATTCCCAGTTGAATTTTGAATAATCGCATGACCGTGTCCAGGTCCATCTGGCACACCGTTGGCTCCACCAAACAAGTAGTCGGTAAATTGGTTTGGTTTCTTTTTATTGGGATATTTCATAGCTGGATAACCCATAAAAGTAAGTTCGACTTCAGTTTTTTCTGGCGGTATAATCTTAATACTCGAACCGATACACCCTTCATATCCACCCAAATCAATGGCGACATGCCAATGTTCATATTTCGGGATAGTAAAATAATATGGGCTACGAGTGACATACCCACCTAGATATTTAAACGAATAGCCATTTTTATATCCTATAAAATTGGCAACATCTAGGATGCATACGTTTGCGGCTGCGTCAAGAAAAACGGCAACTATTGTGCCTTTCTCAAGAAAACCTAAATCATAATGTACGAAATCCAATTCATACACCCCCTTTCATAATCGCAATGAATAAACCTTTTGGTAAAGAACTTTTTGTTTTAAATAACAAAACAAAAATCATGAGTATTCTAAAATACTCTGATATTTTTATTATAACATAAAAAATAAAATATATCAAAAACGCTTTCAAAATCATCCAATTTATGGTAAAATAAACTAAATGAGTAAAACGAATCGTCTAGTTAATAGATATGGTCGCAAAATTCTTGAATCGGAAAATATGCAAATTGAACGCACTTTTTTCCAGCATGGATGCTTTACGACCTATGATCATTCCGTTCACGTCGCTATTATGAGCGTGAAAATCGCCCGTTTTTTCCCGATGAAATTTTCTTATAAATCTCTCGTCAAGGGTGCGCTTTTGCACGATTATTTCCTTTATGATTGGCACAATATCGGTGATATGCCGAAAGGCCACGCCTATATTCATCCGATTATTGCCGCCTCGAACGCTAAGCGCGACTTCGATATTAATGCCAAAGAAGAAAATATCATCGAGTCTCACATGTTCCCACTCGGTAAGGTCTTGCCAAAATCTCGTGAGGCTTGGGTAGTGACAGTTGCGGACAAAATCTGTGCCGTTACTGAATTTTTCAGCCTACGTCTCTCCAAGCGCTATCGCCGTATCAATAAAATGGCTGAACGCGAAACTACCAAAACTTATCGTCATACTGCCTAGATAAGTCGCAAGTATTTAGTTGATAAAATACAGTGCCTCTCGCACTGTATTTTTTTATCTTCACCCGTCATTTTTAGCATAAATACGATATAATTATTTATAGATGAAAAAAATTCAATTTCGCTCCGTCGTCGCTATGGCGAACAGTAAACTTAGCATCAAATATGCTGCTATTTTATTGAGTGTTTCCACTTTGATTTCCGCGCTGCTCGGCATTTTCCGCGACCGCTTACTCAACTCTTATTATCTTGACACTTATCCGACTGGTGTGGATGCCTATACTGCTGCTTTCACCATTCCAGATTTTATGTTTTTTATTCTTACTTCTGGCGCCCTAGCCGTCAGCTTTGTTCCAGTCTTTAATCAGCGTCTTTCTTCTGGTAATAAAAAATCTGCCTGGGAGCTTTCCACCTCCACTCTCAATCTCATGGCGTTAGTGACTTTTATCGCCAGTATTTTTATTATGATTTTCGCGGATCCTCTGATTCGCTACATCGTCGGTCCGGGCCTTGATGAGTCTGGTACTATTCTCGCCATCAATATGACTCGCGTGATTGCAATTAATCCATTTCTGTTCAGCATTGCCACAGTACTGAACTCGGTTCAGCAAGCAGTTGGTCGTTTCGTCTTTTATTCACTCGCCCCGGCGCTCTATAATATCGGTATTCTCATCGGTATTACAGTTTTTACTAATGGGATTAATCTCTTTGGCGTGCAATTTTTCGAAGGGGGCATTATGGGGGTAGCGCTCGGCGTAGTCTTCGGTGCCTTGCTGCAAATCTTCGTTAGTCTCATCGGCCTCTTCGGTCTCGGTTTTGATTATCAATTCAAGATCTATTGGAAAAATCACGGCTTCCGCTCGGTCTTAAAACTTCTCCCGGCTCGCTCACTTGATCAGGGAATTGATTATGTTTATTCTATTCTTGCCACCAATCTTTCTTCTCGTATGGGTACCGGTACTCTGCGTGCCTTCCAGCAGGCTAATAGCCTTCATCAAATGCCAGTCAATCTTATCGGTGTCGCGATTTCTACGGCCTTCTTCCCGAAATTAACCGAGCAAGTCAATGAAGATTCCTCCGAATTTAACGGCACCTTCCGCCATGCCTTGCGTATGATTATTTGGATTTCTTTACCAGTTTCCGTGATTGCCTTTTTTGCTCGGGGCTACATCGTTAGCTTCATTAAAAATAGTGGTAATCCAGTAATCGCAAGCGTGCTTGGTTCGCTCGTTGTCGCAATTTTTGCTCAATCAATTTTCCATATCGCCTCCCGCGGTTTTTATGCCAGGCAAGATACCAAGACGCCGTTTGTGGTTAGTATTTTCGCCGTTGGTTTCACTATGGCGCTTTCGGTTATTTTTGCCATTACCGGTTTTGGTCCGGACGGCCTGGGCTGGGCACAATCTATCGGTGCTTTAGCTGAAATTGTTATTCTTCTCACCATCCTTAACGCTCGTGCTAAATTTCAACTGCTCGATAAGACTTTTTGGTTAGCAATTTTCCGTATGTTGATCGCCAGTTTCTTCACAGCCATTGCTGCCTATTTTATGACCAAACTTTTCCCATTGCGCAGTACCGACAATTCAATCATCAGCACCATTCCGAAATTTATTTTGATTTCCGTTTTTGCTGGCCTGGTTTACTTAATATCGAGTTTCCTGTTTAATCTTTC